>NZ_JAAHGU010000010.1:161461-233347 GCF_010692685.1 Okeania sp. SIO2F5
GAAAATCTTCTACAACTTCAGGTATAGAAATAGTAGAATCATAATTTTCAGTGGGCATAGTTTCTATAACTACTTCAGATTTTTTCTCTTCAGATTTTTCCTCGTTAATTTGTGATGATTCTGGAATAGTATCTTGCTGAAAATCTTCTACAACTTCAGGTATAGAAGTAATAGAATTATCACTTTCGGGTGGGAGAGATTCTACAACTTCTTCAGATTTTGCCTCGGTAATTTGTGATGATTCTGGAATAGTATCTTCAAATGGAAAATCTTCTACAACTTCCGGTATAGAAGTAGAAGGATTTTCTACTGATTCATTACTTTCTTCTACATTTGGGGTCAAAGCAGAAGTTTCTTGCGGAGGCAGTTTTTCTACTGATTCTGGTGTTGGTACTTCCTCTACTATTTCTGGCAGACTAGGAAACTCATTTTCCTGAAGTGAATCTTCAACTTCAGATTTTTCTGATGGATTGAAATTTTCTTCTACATTTGGTTTTTCTATTGTGTCTAGAGTTGCTGATTTCTGTTTTTCGGTAACTTTATTCCTAATACCTTTAAATATATCTCTAACACGATTCACAAATTCACCTATTTTTTCTTTTGTTGTTGGTAGTTCCTTTGCTTCGTCGGTAGTTTCGATTTTTGAGGTTGGTTCTTCAGTAAAAGTTTCCTCTACTTCAATTTCTTCTGGTTCAGTAGTAGGAATATCCTCAATTTCCGGTGCAATTAATATTTCCTCTACTTCAATTTCTTCTGGTTCAGTAGTAGGAATATCCTCAATTTCCGGTGCAATTAATATTTCCTCTACTTCAATTTCTTCTAATTCAGTAGTAGGAATATCCTCTATTTCTGGTGCAATTAAAGTTTCCTCTACTTCAATTTCTTCTGCTTCAGCAGTAGGAATATCCTCTATTTCTAATTCTGGAGTTACTTCTGCTTGAGTTTCCTCATAAATGTATTCTGGGTCAACTATACTATATGCTTCCTTAAGTGAAATTTCTCCTTGAATGATCTTACTGAGAGTATCTTGTCCACCTGGTTCGTAGGTAATCAAAGCAATAGTGCTATTATAAATCTCATTGAGAGCATTACCCTCATCATCAATATATTCTAACTCGATCCAATTTTTTCCTGGATGAAACCCTTCTAAATATATTGACTGCCATTGATCGGTAATAAAACTGGTTCCATTAACCGTAACACGAATACGCCAATCAACTATTTCGTCTTCAGGATATTCTTGTGCTGCTGAGTGCGATGGTGCATTAGTAAGATAATAGTCAAGCAAGATGGGTTCCGCACCATAGTCACCCAAGGGACTATTGTAAGTTAATAGTGGTAAATTTGGAGCAGGATTATTATTCGTGGTTTTAGTGAAAATATGAAAAGTTGTTTGAGCATAAGCACCTTCATTCTTAAAACTTTCATCCCACGGACGACAAGCAAAAACCCTGAGAGTATGAGTACCTGGTTCTAAGTCTGATAAAATAAGAGATTGATTTAGGTCATAGATTTTTTTATAAGGTTTGTTGTCTAAAATTACTTCTACATAAGGTCCTAAGTCTAATTCTGATTTGAATATCGGTAGATCTTTCACCTGGAGTTTTACTGTAACAGTATTATCTTCAAAGATCTGCTCTGGTTGAGGACTTTGTATTGTAACTTGTGGTTTGTAGATGTCGATCGCTTGACGCAGTTGTTGAATTATTTCTGGTGGCGAAACTTCCAATATTTTAGAGGTAGAAGTCGTTACAGGTTTTTCCTCGCTAAGTTGAGGTTGCTCAGAGAAGCGATCGCTACAACTGACCAAACCGAAAGTTAAAACTACTACTATTAGAAGTGTTAATAATTTTCTTAGATATAGCAAGTCTAGATGATTTGTCAAAAATCCAAAAATAGAGAAAGAGTCTAAAATTCTGATCTTTGTTTCCTTTTTCCTATCTTGATGTCCTAATAGGTACATTTGTCGGTGATGCATCCTACTGATGTACCTTCTTGAGGATATTTTCTGTAAAACCAAAATAAGACTGCCGTATATTTTTGGCAAGTTTATATTAAACACGCACTACACTCCTATAAATTGAGAGTTGACATTGATATTTCTTTTCTCAGTTTTTCTGTTGTTTATGATGATTTTCTCATTAAAATCAATATTTTTGCTATTGATGGGAATTAACTATATTTTTTCGTTTTTCGATAATTAGGCGAACATTTGTAGAGCTTATTAAAATGTAGAAAAGTCCATGAAGTCTAATTATCTAGTCAAATTTAAAGTTTTCACAGAGTAGTTGTAGTTAAATTTGAGAATTGTCAACTTTCTCATCATAAGTATTGATTAGCGTTGGTAAATCCAGATACAAAACTGTAAGAGTAATCTGTATTCTTATACCTCTTAATATTTTACCAAAGTAAGTTATGGGTATTACTATTAGCAGGAAATTATTTTATACTAAATCCGGTTGTCAAAAGTCTGTTGTTCGCTCTTACTCTCTAACCCTTCTTTAAGATCGCCGAATTTAGTATCACAAATTACTAAGACCTGATTTTCATACCTTGAAATTAGAGCATAATTAGGTGATTAGGTAATTAAGTTACATTAAGAATAAGTTGATTGTTAATAATTGTAAATTATGTCGTAATAATTCTTGACTTTCCTTCCTGACCGTGACACGCTTAACAGTAGTTGATTAGCTTGCTTTAAGAAAATTTTAATAATTGTAAACATACAACTTAATGCTCGTTGAGCAAGTTTATAATCTCTTAAAGAACTTCCAAATACACTAAGAACGATAAAATCGAATCTTATGTATTTGAGAGAGTTCAGCCGAAGTCTGATAGACTTTTGGCATAACCAAAGAGTGTGGTGTTGCATTCCTGCAAAAGACAGCTAAAGTCTGTAAATTTGCAAAAGACGTAGATGATTCGTTACAAATGTTATCAATGTTGACAACATCAATAGTTCAGTTAAGTTTCTTTCAGAGGGGAGAGTCTTCATGACCATAAGTCCTCCGGAGCGCGAGGCAAAGGTAAAAGTAACCGTAGATAAGGACCCTGTACCAACCTCATTTGAAAAGTGGGGCAAACCAGGTCACTTTGACCGGAGTCTAGCCAAAGGACCAAAAACAACTACTTGGATTTGGAATCTACACGCTGACGCTCATGACTTTGATAGTCATACCAGCAATTTAGAAGATGTATCGCGCAAAATTTTTAGCGCACACTTTGGCCATCTGGCCATAATCTTTATTTGGTTGAGTGGCGCATATTTTCATGGCGCTAAATTTTCCAACTATGAGGCTTGGTTAACAGACCCCACAGGAATTAAACCAAGTGCTCAAGTAGTTTGGCCAATATTTGGCCAAGAAATTTTAAATGGTGACGTTGGTGGTGGTTTTCATGGAATTCAGATCACCTCTGGATTATTCCAACTATGGCGTGCTTCTGGCATAACGAATGAGTTCCAGCTATATTGCACAGCGATCGGAGCCTTAGTAATGGCTGCCTTGATGCTGTTTGCTGGTTGGTTCCATTATCATAAGCGCGCTCCTAAGTTGGAATGGTTCCAGAATGTGGAATCAATGATGAACCACCACTTAGCAGGCTTACTGGGTCTAGGTTGCTTGTCTTGGGCAGGTCACCAGATTCACGTTTCCCTGCCAATTAACAAGCTGTTAGATTCTGGGGTAGCACCACAGGATATTCCTCTACCTCACGAGTTCATCTTAGACAGAAGCTTGATGGCAGAGTTATACCCTAGTTTTGCTAAAGGTCTCACTCCATTCTTTACATTAAATTGGGGCGAATACGCTGACTTCTTGACCTTCAAAGGTGGTTTAAACCCTGTGACAGGTGGCTTGTGGTTATCTGACACAGCTCACCATCACTTGGCATTAGCAGTATTATTCATTGTTGCTGGCCATATGTACCGGACAAACTGGGGCATTGGTCACAGCATGAAGGAAATTCTTGAGACTCACAAAGGCCCCTTAACCGGAGAAGGTCACAAAGGTCTCTATGAAATTCTGACAACCTCTTGGCACGCTCAATTGGCAATTAATTTGGCAATGATGGGCTCCCTAAGCATCATCGTGGCGCATCATATGTATGCAATGCCACCATATCCCTATATTGCTACTGACTACCCAACTCAGTTATCTCTGTTCACACACCATATGTGGATTGGTGGATTCCTGATTGTGGGAGCAGGAGCTCATGCTGCTATCTTTATGGTTCGGGATTACGATCCAGCCAAGAACGTTAATAACCTCTTGGACCGCGTAATTCGTCACCGGGATGCGATTATCTCCCACTTAAACTGGGTATGTATATTCTTAGGCTTCCACAGTTTCGGCTTGTACGTTCACAACGATACTATGCGTGCCTTTGGCCGTCCCCAGGATATGTTCTCTGACACTGGGATTCAACTACAGCCAATCTTTGCTCAGTGGGTACAAAATCTCCATACTTTGGCTCCTGGCAATACCGCCCCTAATGCTTTAGCATCTGTTAGCCCAGCTTTCGGTGGTGATGTTGTAGCAGTAGGTGGCAAAGTAGCAATGATGCCAATAGCTTTGGGTACGGCAGACTTTATGGTTCACCATATCCATGCTTTCACCATCCACGTTACAGCTTTAATTCTTCTCAAAGGCGTACTTTATGCCCGTAACTCTCGTCTAATTCCGGATAAGAGTGAACTAGGTTTCCGGTTCCCTTGTGATGGTCCGGGTCGTGGTGGTACTTGCCAAGTTTCTGGTTGGGACCATGTGTTCTTAGGTCTGTTCTGGATGTACAACTCCCTATCAATTGTGATTTTCCACTTTAGCTGGAAGATGCAGTCAGATGTTTGGGGAACAGTATACCCAGACGGTACAGTAGACCATATTACTTATGGCAACTTTGCACAAAGTGCAATTACTATTAACGGTTGGTTGCGTGACTTCCTGTGGGCGCAAGCTTCTCAGGTACTCACATCCTACGGTTCAGCTCTGTCTGCCTACGGTTTGTTGTTCTTAGGGGCACACTTTGTTTGGGCATTTAGCTTAATGTTCTTGTTCAGTGGTCGTGGCTACTGGCAAGAGTTGATCGAGTCTATCGTTTGGGCTCATAATAAGTTAAAGGTTGCTCCAGCAATTCAGCCACGCGCTCTAAGCATCATTCAAGGTCGGGCAGTGGGGGTAGCTCACTATCTCCTGGGCGGAATTGTCACAACCTGGGCATTCTTCCTGGCTCGAATAATTTCAGTAGGATAAGAATGCAATAGCGTTTTAAGATTCTTGCTTGGGGATTGAACGATCCTCAATCCCCAATTCAATCTAAGATTCTCAGATTCACGCGAGACATTTAGATAAAATATTTATGGCCACAAAATTCCCAAAATTTAGCCAAGACCTGGCACAAGATCCAACCACCCGTAGGATATGGTACGGGATAGCTACAGCTCATGACTTTGAGACCCATGATGGTATGACTGAGGAAAATCTTTACCAAAAGATTTTTGCCTCCCACTTCGGCCATCTAGCAATCATTTTCCTCTGGACATCCGGTAGCTTATTCCACGTTGCCTGGCAAGGAAACTTTGAACAGTGGATTAAAGATCCTCTAAATATACGTCCAATCGCCCATGCGATTTGGGACCCTCAATTTGGTCAACCTGCAGTAGATGCTTTCACTCAAGCAGGTGCTTCTAACCCAGTAAACATAGCATACTCTGGTGTTTACCACTGGTGGTACACCATCGGCATGAGAACAAATGGAGACCTATATCAGGGTTCTATCTTCCTCCTGATCTTGGCATCCATCATGCTGTTCGCTGGTTGGTTACACCTCCAGCCCAAGTTCCGTCCTAGTCTCGCTTGGTTCAAAAATGCTGAGTCCCGCTTAAATCACCATTTAGCTGGTCTGTTCGGTGTTAGTTCCTTGGCTTGGACTGGTCACTTGGTTCACGTTGCAATTCCAGAATCTCGCGGACAGCACGTTGGTTGGGATAACTTCCTGACAACTATGCCTCACCCAGCAGGTTTAGCTCCCTTCTTCACAGGAAACTGGGGCGTTTATGCTCAGAATCCTGATACTGCTAGCCATGTGTTTGGTACTTCAGAAGGTGCAGGAACTGCAATTTTGACTTTCTTGGGTGGTTTCCATCCTCAAACTGAGTCCCTGTGGTTGACTGACATGGCTCATCACCACTTAGCGATCGCAGTATTATTCATCGTTGCTGGTCATATGTACCGGACTAACTTTGGTATTGGTCACAGCATCAAAGAAATGCTTGACTCCAAAGCTGGTTTGGTAGGTGGTAAGAGTGAAGGTCAATTCAACCTGCCTCACCAAGGGTTGTATGAAACTCTCAACAACTCTCTACACTTCCAGTTAGCTTTAGCATTAGCTTCTCTGGGTGTAATTACTTCCTTGGTAGCACAGCATATGTATGCTTTGCCTCCTTATGCTTTTATTGCCAGGGATTATACCACAATGGCAGCACTTTACACCCACCACCAGTATATTGCTGGTTTCATTATGGTAGGTGCATTTGCTCACGGTGCAATTTTCCTAGTACGAGATTACGATGCCGAGCAGAACAAAGGCAACGTGCTGGATCGTGTATTGCAGCACAAAGAGGCAATCATCTCTCACTTGAGCTGGGTCTCTCTATTCTTGGGCTTCCACACTCTCGGTCTTTATGTCCACAATGATGTAGTGGTTGCTTTTGGTACTCCTGAAAAGCAAATCTTGATCGAGCCTGTATTCGCTCAGTTCGTTCAAGCTGCTTCAGGGAAAGCTTTATACGGCATGGATGTGCTGTTGTCTAATTCAGACAGCATCGCAGCTACAGCTTGGCCTAACTACGGTAACGTTTGGCTACCAGGCTGGTTAGATGCTATTAACAGTGGTACTAACTCTCTATTCTTAACCATCGGTCCTGGCGATTTCTTGGTACACCATGCGATCGCTCTAGGTTTGCATACCACCACTTTGATTTTAGTCAAAGGTGCTTTGGATGCTCGTGGTTCTAAATTAATGCCAGACAAGAAAGACTTCGGTTACGCATTCCCTTGCGATGGCCCTGGTCGTGGTGGTACTTGCGATATCTCTGCTTGGGACTCCTTCTACCTCTCTATGTTCTGGATGTTAAACACCATTGCGTGGCTAACGTTCTACTGGCACTGGAAACACCTAGCTGTTTGGCAAGGTAACGTTGCTCAATTCAACGAATCTTCTACATACTTAATGGGTTGGTTCCGTGATTATCTGTGGTTGAACTCTTCCCAGTTAATTAACGGTTATAATCCTTATGAAACTAATAACCTGTCTGTTTGGGCTTGGATGTTCCTCTTCGGACACCTAGTTTGGGCAACTGGTTTCATGTTCCTCATCTCTTGGCGTGGTTACTGGCAAGAGCTAATTGAAACTATTGTTTGGGCACATGAGCGTACTCCTCTAGCTAACCTAGTTCGCTGGAAAGATAAGCCTGTTGCTCTTTCTATCGTTCAAGCTCGTGTGGTAGGTTTAGCTCACTTCACAGTAGGCTTTGTCCTCACCTACGCTGCCTTTGTGATAGCCTCTACTGCTGGTAAGTTTGGTTAATTTCTTGAGATTAGCAGCAAACCTAGTTTAGTAGGTTAATTAAATTCAACCTCCTGCCTTTGGTAGGGGGTTTTTTTTGTGGAAAATATTAGGACTGGGAGAATAGGGCACACAGGGATTTGGCCACGGATGTAAAGATTAACTGATGGGATGAGTTGATAGTCTTAGGTTTTACAGTTTAAGCCAGGGACAGCTATCAATCTTGCGATCGCCTTGCCAATATTTTGAATCTGTTCAATTTGTCCGGGAGTAGGTCCGAAACTAAGGCGGTTAATTAAGTGTAAAATTTTTATACTCGTTCCTTGCGATCGCTGTTGACTTAATTAAATTCAAAAAAAATAAATGGTTAACAAACGCAAATCACTTCCACCTTCTCTCACAATAAAGCTAGGAAAATGGGTTTGGACAAGCTTGTGGCAAATAATGATGTCAAAACTGGCCCCACGCAATAATTCAGGAGAATACATTCGTCCTGCTAGTCTATTTAGGGAAACAGTAGGGACACAAGCAGAAAACAAATATCAACCAGCTACTAAACGCTATCGTTTATTTGTCGGACTAGGTTGTCCCTGGGCACATCGAACTCTAGTTGTTCGATCGCTCAAAGGTTTGGAAGATGCTATTCCAGTAACTGTTGTTTCTCCAGCAGGCGATCGAGGTATATGGGTATTGGAAGAGGAACAAGAAGGATGTTTTACTCTACCGGAATTATATAATTTAGCAAAGCCTGGTTATAATGGACGCGCCACTGTACCTGTGCTATGGGATGAGGAAACAAAAACTATTGTGAATAATGAGAGTGCAGATATTATTGTGATGCTCAATGCTGAATTTAATCAGTTTGCCAAAAATCCTCATCTTGACCTTTATCCAGAACAATTAAAAACCAAAATGGACGAGTGGAATGACAAAATTTACCACACAGTTAATAATGGAGTTTATCGTTGTGGGTTTGCCCAAACTCAGGAAGCTTATGAAAAAGCTTGTAAGGAACTATTTACTACTTTAGATGAAATTGACAATACACTTTCTGCCAGTAAGTATCTTTGTGGTGAGACAGTAACATTAACAGATGTACGTTTGTTTACTACATTATTCCGGTTTGATGTTGTTTATTATGGTCTATTTAAGTGTAACTTGCGGCGAATTCAGGACTATCAATATTTAAGTGCTTATCTACGAAATTTATATCAACTTCCTGGCATAGCAAATACTTGTAATTTAGAAGCAGTTAAGCAAGATTATTATGGCAATCTTTTTCCTCTTAACCCTGGGGGAATTATTCCTTTAGGTCCAGATATAGTAAGTATTTTGCAGAAATAATTCTTAGGCAGGACAAGATAGAAGTCAGAAGTCAGAAGTCAGAAGTCAAAAGCAAGGTAGGGACTGTCAGTAGGGCGACGTACAGGAGGAAAAAGGAAGGAAGAGGAGAAGAAAGTTTTTTATAGTTAATTATATCATGTCCAGTAGCATAATTATTGTAAGGTAAGGGTAAGGAAGAAGGAAGAATGAAGAAGGCTTAAAAGCCTGAAAAAACTTTAATTTCCTCTAGATATTCACCCTTGAGTTTAGACAAAGGATACCAGCGGACATGATAAGCAGACATGATATTAGTCCATAGGGAGACTGTGGCCTTTGCTCAGAGAAGATTATTTCCTTATGCTAAGGTCTAATCGTGTTTACTTTTAAGTTTTTTAGTAAAGTAAGAAACGACTTTGAAATTCACTAGCAGGAGTCGAACTTTGCACAACGAAAGTCTGTCAGAAAATTTATCATTAGTCCAAGAAACTGTTGCGGATGACATTCCTGAAGCAGTACGAGACCCTCAAAAGGATGAAGAAATTATTCCAGCTCAGTCTCAAAGCAAAAAATGGATGTGGGGTTGGATAGGAATAGTTGTAGTTGTGGGAGCAGTTAGTCTGGGATTACAACTTCAATCTAATCTCAATCAAGTTAATGCTTCATCAACTCAAACTGAAGTTGATAATGCAAATACTGTAGCTACATCTTCTGTGAATGAAACTCCGATAAATGAACTAAAAAAAGATACTTTATTAGATTTTCCTTACTCGCAAGTATCAGAAATGGAATTAGAGTATATAACTTCTGATAGTGAGATTAGATTGCAAATAAATGCAGTGAAAAAATTTCAAAAAATGCTTTATGCTGCTAGAAATGATGGTATTAATTTAGTGGCTTTGAGAGGGTTTCAGTCTAAGTATGAATTAAAAGATTGGGCGAGCAATACTAATAATATTGAAGATAATTATACAAATAATGCCAATCAAATTTCACCTTTAAGTTATGGGGAATATGTAACAGGTTATGCTGTTGATATTGGAGATGGTAATGCACCAGCAACTAACCAAAATGTTGAATTTGAAAAGACAGCAGCTTTTCAATGGCTACAAAATTATGCTGCTTATTTTAGCTTTGAAATGATACCTGCTGATGATGAAAAAGATATTGGTTATGAACCTTGGCATTGGCGTTATGTAGGCGATCGCCATAGTCTAGAGACTTTTTATAAAAATCAACCTAATATAGTTTCTGAAGAGTCAGAATTAATTTTAGAAGATACTGAATTGATTGAAGAAGGAAGAAGCAAGAAGGAAGAAGAAATAGATGGAGACTCAAATATGAATCAATTGTAAAAACCGTTTATACGGCGGGGTATTAAACCCAAAAGAAAAAGATAACGAATAATTATTATTGTTTTGGTTGTTAAATACTTGGTAAACTGCTTTGCTAAAGTTAATTGTGAATAGGAGTCAGGGTAGTAGTTGAATAGGGGATGTACAGGAGCTAAAATGATTGAGAAAAATTGAAAATATCAGTTGCTTATCAAATATTGATAATTTAATTGAGTAATCATCAATGGATTGTATTTTTGCAGGGGATTTATCGAAATGGAAAAAATTAATAAAGTGGCAATTGTGGGTGGAACTCACGGTAATGAGTTTACAGGTATATATCTTGTTAAAAAGTTTGAAAAATTTCCTGACTTAATTAGTAGAACTAATTTTGAAACTCAAACATTATTTGCTAATCCTCAAGCATTTGAACTGGTGAGAAGATACGTTGATACTGACTTAAATCGTTGCTTTAAACTCCAGGATTTAGAAAATCAAAACAAGACTAACTATGAAGAAACTAGAGCAAAATTTATTAATCAAATGCTAGGACCAAAAGGGAACCCTAAGTTTGATTTTATCTTGGATTTGCATACCACCACTGCTAATATGGGATTAACAATAGTTTTAGCGAATAATCATCCCTTTAACCTCAAAACTGCTGCTTATTTAAGTTCAGTTGAACCAGATGTTAGAGTTTATAGCTGGATTAATCCAGGAGAAGAAAATGCTTTTGTAAATTCTATTTGTGAATTAAGTTTTGGTATTGAAGTAGGTCCCATAGCTCAAGGTACTCTCAAAGCAGATTTATTTCGGAAAACAGAAAAATTAGTTCAGGCAAGTTTAGATTTTATAGAAAATTTCAATGAAGGTAAATTGAATCTAATTAATCAGGATATTATAGTCTATAAACATCTAAAAGTTGTAGATTATCCTAAGACTGAAGATGGAGAAATAACAGCAATGATTCATCCTGAGTTACAAGGGAGAGATTATGAACAATTAACTCCAGGTGAGCCAATTTTTTTAACCTTTGATGGCGAAACAATTTATTATGAAGAAGAAATTCCTACATGGCCAGTTTTTATTAATGAGGCGGCTTACTATGAAAAGGGAATTGCTATGTGTTTGACAAAAAAAGAGAGAATTACATTTTAATTTCATCATCAAACACGCATTTGAATCAGTTATCAGTTATAAGTAAGTGGCTCAGATATGAAAGTATTACTAATTAAATTAATTAAAGGCTACAAAATTTTCATTTCACCAATGTTACCTCCATCCTGTCGTTTTCAACCTACTTGCTCAGAATATGCGATGGAAGCGATAGAAAGATTTGGGATTTTTAAAGGCGGTAGAATGGCAATTATGCGAATTTTACGTTGTCATCCTTTTCATCCTGGTGGTTATGACCCAGTTCCTCCAAGGGAGTGTGAGGACTGTGGAGAGTAGGGGAGTAGGGGAGTGGGGGAGTGGGGAAGTGAGGGAGTAGGGGAGTAGGGGAGTGGGGGAGATTAGATACTGAAGTAATTATAGAATAAACAGCCTCTTATACCAATTTGAAAAAAGAATGTTACGAATAATAAGTGCGATAAAAAGATTTTACAGTAAATGTTCCTTTGACAAAAAAGATAATTTACACCCTAAAAATCGTATTAAAGCCATTCATTATGACTCCTGACTCCTGACTCCTGACTCCTAATAAATAGCCTAGCTATTTGTAGCAAACATTTATCAAATTGGTATTAGACATCTCCTGCAAAAGAGGGAGGAGTTGAAATCTCCTTTTAGTTCTGGAATGCTCTGCAAACGAGGGAGTCTCAAAAAAAATCTACCGATCGCTGACTGCAGACTGCTTCTTTAACCAACCACCCCAAGGACTAACTTCAAGTACCCCTGTCGGTGTCATCACCACCCGGAATATTGCAAAAGACTGTTTCTGACTCGTAACTTCAGAATTAGCACTATTTAACAACTTGGGTAAAGGTGTGTGTTTACTATAATATTGTGCAGGTTCATTCATCGGTTCTAAGCTAGCGATCGCTCCATCCCCATTAACTTTTACCTCAAACACTAAATCTTCATACCATACTGGAGTCTGTTGCCAACTTTGGTCAATTTGGTCATATAACTTTTGGTTTAACTCTTCTAACTCAGCTATATCAGTAATCTCTGAAACAGAAATTATATCTGCTTCCTCTTTCACAATAGATGGGGGAGTTGTATTCTGTAAATCGTTACTACTAAAGTCAGATACAGACCACAGTTTGATAGTTCTATCAGCACTCCCACTGGCAAGAGTTTGTCCATCAGGATTAAACTTTACCGACCAAACAGCTTTAGAATGATCTGTAAATGTTTCTAATAATTTTTCTGTATCTACCTCCCACAAATGAATATTTTTGTCATAACTGCTGCTAGCAAGAGTTTTGCTATCGGGACTAAAAGCAACAGACAAAACTGCTTTGTCGTGTCCTTCTAGAGTGCATTGTAGTTGACCAGTGTCCATCTGCCATAACTTAACTTTTCGGTCTTGACTACCGCTAGCAAGAATTTTACCATCGGGACTAAAAGCGATCGCCCAAATTGTGTTTGTATGTGCTGCCAAGGAGTGGAGTTGTTTACCTGTATTCAATTGCCAGGTTTTGATTTGACCATTTTTACCTCCACTAGCAAGCATCTCTCCATCCTTGCTCAAAACTAGAGATGTGACAGGAGCTGAATGTTGAAAACGACCCTCAACAGAACCAGTGTTAAGATTCCAAATTTTGATCGTGCCATCATAACTACCACTAGCAAGAGTTGTTCCATCAGAACTTATAGCTATAGCTTTCACATCATCGGTATGACCTTTGAGAGTCTGGATAAGAGTTCCATTTGCAATATTCCAAAGTTTAATGCGGTTATCCCAACTACCACTGGCAAGAATTTTACCATCTGGACTCATCGCAAGAGATTCGATCGCATCTGCGTGAGCATTGATAGTATGTAGCAATTTACCATTGCTTAAATTCCAAATTTTGATCGTGCCATCATAACTACTACTGGCAAGAGTTTTTCCATCAGAACTTATAGCAACTGCATACACCCATCCTTTATGTCCTGAAAGGGTTAGAGAGGGTAAAGTTCTTTGTTCAGATGGTCGGACAAAGTTTGTGGTTGATATGGATAGCGATCGCCAGGACCACAGTCCACCAATAGTTGCTAAAGTAGTTGCTGCTATCACTGTAGAATATTTTCGATACTTGGGTTGAGCTAGCATAAATTTTAATCCTACCATTGATGATTACTTGTTGAAAAAATTTCAAATTAATGTTTATTTTTGACTTAATTTACACCCTTATATCTGATTTGTAAACTGAGTTGAAACTCCTTTCTAGCATGGGTTTGCCAAAAATTCTTCCTGGGAGCTTAGATAGTGTCAAACCCTTACACTGTAAAGTATTTATCCTCTTAATATTTACTTGATAAATCAGCTCTTAGTTTTTGTCAGTTTTTTTCTACGCTCTATACATCTTCTAACAATAAATAAAACTGTTATAGTTGTTATGCCAATCATTCCTAATGGGGTGAGGTAGCTCCAATGACCCCACATTTTGTCTATGACGTGCCAGACTAAGAGGAACATTGCTAGATATGTTAGTTCATGTAATTTCTTCCAATTTTTTTTCATTCTTTTGATACTCCAATCATTGGAAGTAATTGTTAGTAGTGTGAAAATAATGAAAGTTACGACTCCTTGTATATATATCCAATAAGTTTGGATGTCAAAAAAATCAAAGTTTCTCTTGCTCACTAGCAACATTCCATGACCAAAAGCAAATAGAAAAGCAATTACACCTATTTGACGACGATACTTCAGCAATATTTTAGGAAATTCAGTTTTTTTTGTGCTCGGAAACACAATTCTCAAAATGCTTGGTAGTAAGGTAATTACATAACATACTAATGCTAATAAACCTAAATAGTTAGCTACTGGTGCTGTATCCATAATAGTTTCTCCTTTAGTTACTAAATTTTATTTACAGTAAATTCCAAGTATATGAAGTACAGAGATTAACAATTAAATGAATGCAAGTGCGACCATCTTGCCCGCGATGGGTGTACCTCACGCTTAGTGGAATCTGCTGTAAGTGAGATTTTTTTGCTCAGTTATAGAAATATTTACAGCAGTTATTTTTCTCTAGTAAAGATAATTTTTATATCATTTTTTAGAAATGATCTTCGCAGAATTACCAGGCTAAATGATTACACCCAATCTAAGAGATATTCCTGAGAAAAATATTGAAAATTAGATTTTTTTTAATTCTAGTTATTAATTGCTCAATTCAAGCATAAAAAGCAACTACTAACATTTTGAATATTTTGAAATTGATTACCCACGATAATATATTCAAAATATAAAACATCTATTCCGGATAATTAATTACGATCAAATTAGAGTTCTAAATCTCTTTAAAATATGAGTCATAATACTCAGGCGTTAAGTTTATTTTTTCACTGATTAATGTGATCAAGCCTCATTATTTTTATTGGTAATTATGAAATATAGGATCTGAAATTATAGTTATGTATTCAGAAGAATCTTTCATAAATTATTTACCTAAAATCATCGGTATTTTCATGATTTTTGTGAGTTAATCTTTGAATTGAAGAGTAATTATGTAGAAGTAGTAATATTTGTCAGTACATACTTTTCATAGTCTGGTGAGAAACTGCAAACATTGCTACTTGTGTACTACTATCAGACCGCTTTGGGGTGTACTATTAATTTGTGCCATTTTCTAGCTCCTAATAATTTTTAGCTTAGAGTTTTTCTTGTTGTCTAAGACAATATATTTCTGAGTTTTCAAGGGTTATGCAAGTTGTGAAACTGGCAACAAATAATTTTAACGAAAGCTATATTTACACACCATTGCTGATTCATCCGGAAAAATAATCTGGGCTTTGTCATGGCCATCAATATCAAGCAACTATGTTGATTTACGTGGTAAAGGTCGAGTTTGGGATAATGGTCTTAGATATGAGTGGATTAACGGCCGTCATGGTGATTGGGGAGATAGTCATGGTGTCAGTGTTGTTAATGTAAATCCCCTAGTCGCATTATTTTATATATAAAATTTGAATACAAAAAAACTAATCTATGAAAAATATAATTATCAACTCTAAACCAGATAAAGTCAGACATATTCCTATCACTTCAATGCAAAAATATTTAGTGAAGGAATATTACTTAATACCCGGTTACGAAAAGTTTCGCGAAAATCACAAAAATGTAATTGCTCAGTTAGAAACTATCCTAGAAGAAAAAGTGGAGAATTTTGACAGCAGCATTTCAACAATTAAAAATTACCTCTATTTAAAATAAGAAGATTGACTAAAATATTTTTTTATCCTTGTATTATACTATTTTCAAAAAAGAATATTACGCATAATTTGAGTAATTAGGGCTTGCTGATTAAATATAAAAGCATTGACATATAAAGACAAGTGCCTTTTTGGGAACGAAAAAAGTGCGCCTGTTTCAGTCTAAAACGCTCAAAAAGTTAGTATTTTAGGCGCATAGTTGGGCAGAAAAATCATTCTTACAATTCTTACTCCTGCTTCCTCGCTCATTCCAATTTCTCCTGTCTCCTGTCTCCTGTCTCCTGTCTCCTACCCCTACTAAAATACTTTTTCAGCAAACCCTAATTAAAATACTTTTTTGGAGATGTATTTGTGACTAAAAAGATAAGTTTTGACCTAAAAAATGATATCGAAGTCATTCATTCTGACTCCTGACTCCTGACTCCTAAAAAAATAGCCTAGCTATTTGTAGCAAATATTTATCAAACTGGTATTACAACAGTCCTTAGCCTAGTGAAATAGAGGCTTTAAAATTTAATTATTGGTAATTTTTAGATCGTATATTCAGGAAAACCAATAAAAATTTTGTATATTATCTTTTTCTTTATCTTTTGATTTTGGGTTTAATACCCCGCCGTCTACAAGGTTTTGGCAATTGGTTAGGGTTATAAAACACTAAGTGGCAGGTCGAAGACTATCCCCATCGACCTTTTCTTCCTTCCTTCTTCCTTCTTCAAGTGCTGAATAACTCACCGTCATTCGTACTGTCTACAATTGGTTAGTGTTTGTAGACACAGAGCTACTTCTTTTAGTAGGAACGCCCACTTTTTCCAACTTATTTTTTCTTCAATACAAGACCAATATTCTGATTCAACCATTACTATCAATTCAAAATTTACTACTAACTTCAGCAAACCTAGAACAATTAAAAGCATCTAATAATCGATCGGATTTATTATTCCAAATCAAATCAGCTATTAATAGCGCTGTTACAGGTGTTAATAAAATTCCATTCCGATAATGCCCAGTAGCAATGGTCAAATTATCATAATTACTTGTTCCTAATATTGGCATTTCATCAGGAGTATTAGGACGAAAACCCCACCACAATTCTAATATTTTGTAATTTTTTAAACTCGGATATAACCGAATAGCATTTCCTAATAATTCTTGAATTCCTGCTGCTGTATTTCCCTCTGAAAATCCGACATTTTCATTTGTTGCACCTATAACTATTCTTCCATCTTGGCGCGGCACAATATAACTTTCTGTGCCAAATAAAACTTGCTGTAAAGGTAGATTTTCTCTAGCTATATCTGAGGGAATTTTTAACGACAACATTTGCCCCTTTCTAGGAAATACAGGAATTGGTAATAACTCCTGAGACCATGCACCTGTAGCTAATACATAATGTTCCGCTTGTAATTCACCTATTGATGTTTTGATGCTTTGAATTTTACCTTTTTGACGAATTATTTCTATAACAATTCCTTCAAGAATATCAATTTTTAACTCTTTAGCTGCTGCAATAGTTGACTCGTACAAATAACGATTATCTACTTGCCCATCTTCAGGGTAAGACCAACCCCCAATTACCTCTAGGCCTAATCCTGGTTGATATTGATGGATTTCAGCTTGATTTAACCATTGATAATTTAGGTTTTGAAAAGTATAATTTTCTCTATCTTTTTCTGCATAAACTGGGGCTAAAATTCCACAAGGCCAATAGCCAGTTTTTATACCACTAATTGATTCTATTTTTTTTACCCATTCTGGATATAATGCCCGACTTTTTAAACATAAATCTAACATTTTACCAGGGGGAATAGCTTCTGCTTGAGGAGCTAACATTCCAGCAGCAGCATTTGTCGCTGTTTGCTGAAAATCACGGCTAATAACTGTTACTTTTGCCCCTCGTAATGTTAGTTCTATTGCTATTGATAGACCAATAATACCGCCACCAATTATTAGGATATTACTTGATTGATTCATTTTCTAGGTGTTGCTGAATTAGTGTATTTAATTACTTAGGAATCAGGAGTCAGGAGTCAGGAGTCAGGAGGGAAGAAAGAAGAAGAAAGAGGAATGGAAGGAGAAAGTTTTTTGTTTGCTGGCGCACAACTTTCCTATCTCCTGCGGAGAAGCTACACTAACGTAATGCTACGCCAAACGTTAAAGCTAGGCGACATAAAACGCGTCAGCGGAACGTAGTTTTATCCCTAATTATCCGGACATGATATCATACTTCAAATAACCAATGCCATTTTCTCAATAAGGATAAATAAGGAGTAGTGAAGAAGGATGCGATAAGATTTTTTTACTGATAACTGAAATGACATGAATGTATGGATAATTATTGGCAACATTTTTTTAATTCTGTACTTTGATTATATTCAAAGATATAACAGTCGCCACTATAGTTAGAACATCGGATAATTATGATGATTTATTACGCGAGCAAGATGCTCGCACTAATTATCAAACATTAACCTAGCGGTTGCTATAAATAATATTTTTTCTATGTTTTTATTATCAGAGAATAATCCCAAATCATTTGTAAAAAACCAAAAAATAGCTCAAAAGTCTAAAACTTTTATTCCTAATATGTCCGTTTTTGGCAGATGTTTTCAGTAATTTTTTCAAGGTATATTCTATCCTTCAGGAGTCCAAACAATTTCTGAACCTTGCCCCCAAAAACCATTATATTTAGTTACTTTTATATCTCCTAAAACTTGTACTTGACAAGACAAACGTTTACAAGAATTAGGAGAATGAGGAGGCATAGAAAGTCTGGCTTTTTCTCGCCATTGAGATGGAGAAACTTCTCCTTCTATTACCACTGCACAAGTGCCACAAGTACCAATACTACGACAGTTAATAATTGAAGCATTGCCATTATAGACATCAATACCATTTTTTAGTAAAACCTGACGCAAATTTGCACCACGATCGCAAGTTATAGTTTTACCTTGAGCCTGAATCTTAACCATAACAAATTATTTCATAATCTTGACCTATATTAGTTATCTATGTTAGCAGTTAAAAGTTAAAAGATAAAGTAAAAAATTAGTGAAAAAGTAGGATTAATTATAAAGTTTAAATTAAGTTGAAAAATTATCTGAATTTCTAAGACCCCTAGTAATAATGAAAAAACTCTGGATCTACGATACAACTCTACGCGACGGTGCCCAACGAGAAGGACTATCCTTATCCCTAGAAGACAAACTACGCATTGCCTACCAACTGGACAGCTTGGGGATTCCTTTTATTGAAGGAGGTTGGCCAGGTGCGAATCCTAAAGACGTACAATTTTTCTGGCAACTAAAAGAACAACCTCTTACTCAAGCAGAAGTAGTCGCATTTTGTTCCACTCGTCGTCCCGGAAAACAAGCAGCTTCTGATACCACTCTACAACCCATTTTATCTGCTGGTACGCGGTGGGTGACAATTTTTGGCAAATCTTGGGATTTGCACGTTGTTGAGGGGCTAAAAACTACTCTGGAAGAGAATTTGGCAATGATTGCAGATACGATTTATTATCTCCGTAGTCAAGGTCGTCAGGTCATCTATGATGCGGAACATTGGTTTGATGGTTACAAAAATAATCCTGACTATGCTTTGCAAACCTTAGCTGCTGCAACTAATGCTGGTGCGGAATGGTTAGTTCTCTGTGATACCAATGGTGGTACTCTTCCCCACGAAATTACTCAGATAGTAGCAGATGTTTCCCATGCTTTGCCCACTGCAAAATTAGGCATTCACACTCATAATGATTCAGGTACTGCTGTTGCTAATGCTTTATCTGCTGTCAGAGAAGGAGCGAAGATGATACAAGGAACTATCAATGGTTATGGGGAACGTTGCGGTAATGCTAACCTTTGTACTTTGATTCCTAATTTACAAATCAAGTTGGGTTATGATTGCATTCAGGCGCAACAACTGGAAAAACTGACTCAGACCAGTCGCTTTATTAGTGAAGTTGTGAATCTTGCTCCTGATGACCACGCGCCGTTTGTGGGTTTGTCTGCTTTTGCTCATAAGGGTGGTATTCATGTGTCGGCAGTGGAACGCAACCCACTAACTTATGAACATATTCAACCGCAACAGATAGGGAATAGTCGTCGCATTGTGATTTCTGACCAAGCAGGTTTGAGTAATGTGTTGGCAAAGGCAAAAAGTTTTGGTATCGAGCTAGACCGTCAAAACCCTGCTTGTCGGCAAATTCTGGATAAGTTAAAAGAGTTAGAAAATGAGGGATATCAGTTTGAGGGAGCAGAAGCTAGTTTTGAGTTATTGATGCGAAAAGCTTTGAAGCAAAGACAGCATTTCTTTGAAATTAAGGGTTTTCAAGTACACTTGGATAAGGATGGTGAAAAATTTAGTAATTCTCTGGCGACAGTGAAAGTTACTGTTAATGGTCAGGATATTTTGGAAGCTGCTGAAGGAAATGGTCCAGTTTCAGCTTTGGATGCTGCTTTGCGGAAAGCTTTAGAAAATTTTTATCCGGCGATCGCTAATTTTTATTTGACTGACTATAAGGTGAGAATTTTGGATGGTGGTGCAGGTACTTCTGCTAAAACTAGGGTGTTAATTGAGTCTAGTAATGGTCAGCAACGGTGGACGACTCTTGGGGTTTCTTTTAATATTTTGGATGCTTCTTATCAGGCGGTTGTTGAAAGTTTAGAGTATGGTTTGATGTTGGAAAGTCAATCTCAAGAAACTGCATTAGGTGTGGTTTTGTAGTAGCAGAAGGAAGAGGGAAGAGGGAAGAAGGAAGAGGAAAGAGGGAATAAGGAAAAATCTTACTTTGTCTGAGTTTTAAGCTTTTGACCTGTCCTAACCTTTCCTTCGACTGCTATAACTCAGACCTACCACCTAAATAAGTGCGTGTTCCTGCAAAACCTCCAAAGGTACTACTTCTAATGCTTTTTGATGAGTTCCTGACAAAACTACTGGTGGTGCAACTCCAGAATCTAGAGCTTCTTTCCAACGAGACGCACACAAACACCAGCGATCGCCAGGTTTTAAACCAGGAAAAGAATATTCTGGTCTAGGTGTACTCAAATCATTACCACGACGCTTAGTAAATTCCAAAAATTCTGCTGTCACTGCTGCACAAATAACGTGGGAACCAAAATCTGATGGTCCAGTCTGACAAAACCCATCCCGATAAAATCCAGTCATGGGAGAAGTACAGCAAACTTCTAGCTTTTCACCTAATACATTTAGTGATTCTATCATTTTAAAATAGTTCCCCTTAATTTAGTTCAGTTTTTTAGTTTACCAGAGAGATTCACTTTAGTACTTTGGAAGAGAGGGAGTAGGGAGTAGGGATTAGGGAGTAAGGGGAAAGAATTGATAATTTCTGTGCGATAATTAATTTGATTTTTTATGATCACCAGATGTCTATTAAATAGGGTGTTTTGATGGGCGATCGCTACTTTTTTGTCCTGTTCAATAGATATCTCCGGAAAAGAGGGAGTAGGGGGAAAGAATTGATAATTTCTGTGCGATAGTTGATTTGATTTTTGGCGTTGGTAATTTGAGGCATGATATCATGTCCGGATAAGAGCGCGATAGAAGTCCATGACCTTTACGCGACCAAAAAACTTTCTCCTTCTATTCCTCTTTCTTCTCTCCTGACTCCTGACTCCTGTTCCCCTCCTGGGAGGGGGAGGGGCGAGGGGTGGGTTGACTCCTAAGTAATTAAGATTAATATCATACACGCGCTTTACCAACGCTAATTTTTTATTATCGGAGATTCCTAATGAGGCACACCTATCTTTGATTTCTATTCTATTCCCTATTCCCTGTTCCCTAAAAAAAACGAATTTTCTACCTCACTCTTTTTGGGAATTGCTATAGCTCAAGTCTGATTATTGATTTGCTACTTGAGTTTCAACTTTCTCAAGTATTTTTGCACCTATAGCTTCTGGAACACGAGTATACTCAAGAGTATTGTTCAAGTTTTGACCTTCCTGTAAAACCCAATTGACCATTTTCTTAACTGCAGTTGCTTGACCTGAAGTCTCATAATTTTCCTTAACTAATAACCAGGTCACTCCAACTATGGGGTATCCATCATCAGGGTTAGCTTCGTTAGCAGGGGTAAAGTCTTGATAAAATCTCAGTCCGGATAATGCAATATTCGCCTCTTCGAGAGTAGGTTCGACAAACCGACCCTGTAGGTTCTCCAGCATTGCTGTTGACAGGTTGTTTTGACGAGCAAAACTGTCCTGTACATAACCGATCGCACCTTCAGTTTCTTTCACTAAAGCAGCTACTCCATCATTTTTGTCACCTTTCAGGGGTTCTTTTGGCCAATCAGGTTTTCTGGATGCACCCACTTCTCGACTAAATGTTGGACTTGCAGCACTCAGATGCCTGGAGAAAATGAAGGTTGTACCACTACCATCAGCTCGTACTACAGTTTTAATAGGTAAGTCAGGTAGGTCAACTCCTGGGTTGTCTTGAGCAATTCGGCGATCGTTCCATTTAGTAATTTTACCTGCAAAGATATCTGGCAATACCAACTGAGATAGTTTTAGTTCAGTAACTCCTGGCAAATTATAAACTACTGCTACAGCACCTCCTGCGGTAGGTACCATAACTACTCCTTTTGGCATTTGTTCTATTTCTGCTGCAACTGGTGGCGCATCTGTACCTGCAAAGTCAACGGTATCTGAAATAAAACTCTCAATACCTTTGCCACTACCCACAGAATTGTAATTTACTGTAATTCCTGTATCTTCTTTTAATTTTTGAAAGTAACGCTCATACAAAGGAGCGGGGAATGATGCTCCTGCACCTTCAATAGTTTGGGCGATGACTTCACCAACAGTGCCAAGTGAAAGAGTAACTGCTGCAACTGTAACTGTTAGAGCATTGTGCCAAATAGTTTTTAATAAAACCATATATGAGCCTCCAGAAAAATCTAATTATTTATAAGTCTCTAGTTTATTAATATCTCTAGATAATAACGAGGATAGAAGTTTGAATACAATAGACTTTATTTATCTTACTAAATCTTTATCTTACTATATATTAAGATTTTTACATAGACACCATAGAAGATAATTTAATTAGATAATATTGTCAAGATTTTGCCAAAATTTAATCTCTTGTTAACCTTAGTCAAAAACTTTTATTATGTACTCTCTATTACCTGACTAAAAAATATTTTAGCCTGAAACTAATAGATATCTGGTAAAAATCAAAAATAAAATCAATTATTATCCATAAATTATCAATTATTTCTCCCTATTTCCTATTCCCTGACTTCTGCCAGAAGTCTAATAGTTCTCCAAATCAACATCTTCATCATCTAAACTGTAGTTATTATTATAGTTCAAGATCTGAGGATATATCGACAAAATATGAACAGTCAATATATATTTATGTTGGTTGGATTTTTATTAGCATCATATTCGATTGTAGCTAACGATGCTATACAAACCCTTGGCACATTTTTAAGTTCTAATTCTCAGCGCCCTTGGTGGGTATTATGGCTGTTTATTTGCTCCGTTTTGTTAGTAGTTTTTTTCTATGGCTGGATTACTAATGATGGAGATGTAGCTTATGGGCGTTTGGCAGAATTTCCTTTTCCTGAAAATTTTAGTTGGATTTATATAGTTCCTCCTTTCGTACTTCTATTTTTAACAAATTGGGGAATTCCTGTTAGTACCACTTTTCTAATTATCACAGTTTTTGCTCCTAGCAATCTCATCAGTATGCTGACTAAATCATTTTTTGGCTATGGGTTAGCTTTTGTCACAGCTATACTTATTTATAAATTCATCACTAAAGCTTTAGAAGAGAAATTTCTAAGTACAGCAGACAAAGAAGCACCAATTTATTGGGTGATTTTGCAGTGGGTATCAACAGCATTTTTGTGGAGTCAATGGTTAATTCAAGACTTGGCAAATATCTTTGCATACTTGCCACGAAATCTTGATGCTTCAATGCTATTTTTTTCCATGTTTGTGATGTTAATTTTACACGCAATTATCTTTTACAGAAATGGTGGTGCAATTCAACATATAGTTACCAGTAAAACTAATACTCAAGATATTCGTTCGGCAACAATTGTAGATTTGATTTATGGATTAATCTTATTATTATTTAAAGAATGGAGCAAAATGCCGATGAGTACAACTTGGGTATTTATCGGTCTTTTAGCTGGAAGAGAAATAGCAATAGCTCACAATTTCCAAAACCGCGAAATGAAGGATGTAGGTAAGATTATTTTTAGTGACGCTTTAAAAGCTTTTGCTGGTTTAGCGGTTAGTATTGTTATTGCCTTTGGACTTCCTTTTCTAGAAAAAATGATTAGCAATTAAGTTATGGCAGGGAACAGGGAATAAGGAATAGGGAATAGCGGTTCGACCCCCCAGGTTGTGGCAAGAAGTCGGAACGAAGTGCCACCAGGTTGCGCCTGAGTCGGAAGTTTTGCTAGCAAAATAATCTCAAATTTCCTGCCAAAACTTTGTTGAAGAAGGAGACAGGAGACAGGAGACAGGAGACAGGAGGAAAATTACATGGGGATTCGCTCCCCCAAGTAATGCGTGAACACCCTGTAGACGGTTGGGTATTAAACCCACAAAGAAAATGATAAACTATCCAAATGTGAAATCATCAGCGTCACACACCGAAAATTAAAATCTAGATGGTGCGTTACATTTCATTAACGCACCCTACTGGACTTACTGACTCCTCAGAAATAATACCATTTCTCAAAAACTTTTCTACATTTTGTTGAGTAGGGGACCCACCCCTAACCCCTCCCAGGAGGGGAAATAGGGGAGTGGGGGAGAAGCAAACATAAGAATAATTAGGAGGTATTCGGAAAAATTGTCCCAAGATTGTTCTGCTAAAGCGGAGATTTGCGTCATAAATGGCCATTCGCCCCTACAGGTTTTTGTTTATGACGTGAGGTCATCAACCTGAAAAGCGCTGTATAGCATTCTAAGCAAAGATTAGGACATATTAAAAGCTTAAAACTCAGATAACGCAAGATTTTTCCTTCTTGCTTCTTGCTTGTTACTTCCTTCTTCTGTTATAAACCAAAAATAGCCGTGAGGAGTGAAATAGATGAACAGACCTGAAGATAAAGATGCCTTATATATATTAAAAGAAACAAGTCGTACTTTCTATATTCCTATTAGTCAATTACCATCTGGGCTAAAAGAGGCAGTTACATCGGCCTATCTTTGTATGCGTGCCATTGATGAAATTGAGGATCATCCAGATTTAGATAGCTTCACGAAGGCAAAATTGTTGCGAAAGATTAGTTTACTTTTACAAGAAGGAGTTAACCATTCAAGTTTCCCGAACTTTTCCGCAAAGTTAGACTTGAATATGACTAACCTACCAGAAGTAACAAAAAGAGTAGGAGAATGGGCAATACTGGCTTCAGATACAATAGCACCCAGGATCTGGGATGTAACAGCAGCAATGGCAGACCGGATGGCTTATTGGGCTGAAAATAATTGGGCAATTCACACTGAATCAGATTTGGATCGTTACACTTTTAGTGTGGCAGGTGCAGTAGGTTTATTACTTTCCGATTTATGGAGTTGGTATGATAATACTAATACTAATCGTACTCAGGCAATTGGATTTGGCCGTGGTCTACAGGCAGTAAATATTCTTCGTAACCATTCAGAAGATTTAGTTAGGGGCGTAGATTTTTTTCCTAACGGTTGGGTTGCCAAGGATATGCAAGCTTATGCTCAACGTAATCTATTATTAGCTGATTCTTATACTAACTCTCTTCCTTCAGGACCTGCTCGAAATTTTTGCCAAATTCCTCTGACTCTTGCTCATGCTACTCTGGATATTTTAACTATGGGGCAAGAAAAGCTGAGTCGTTCGGAAGTGATGGAATTAATTTATCGTTGCAATAATTCTGCTTAATATTCTTGAGTGTCTTATGATTGCTCAATTCCAGCCAATTAAATATCGATATTAGATAATTTGGATACAAATTCCATGAGAGTTTAGTAGTATCTATAAAAATATAGTTAAGTGCTAGACAGTACAAACTTCTGGGAAAAATTATTACTAGCTAAAGCTTTCGGCGCTCTCAAGGTGACAAACCATATTATATATTATAGAAAGTTTATTTGCTGCAAGCCCTTTTCAGTAACACTTTCAGCTTTGAGATTACAGTACTTTGCGCGGATGGTGAGGTATACTTGAAGACTAATCTCTCTTCCCTATTTACTAAGGAATGAGGATTTATTAACTTCCAAATTTCCTGCACAGAAGCATTTGAGTACCATACTCCTAGCCAAAAACTGTGGATCTTATTTAATTCTCATTTCTAAGGCAATAAAACTTTGTATCTAACTAACTCTGAAACTCCTGTAAGTAATATTTTTAGAATAACTTTGTAGTCTTTAGTCTGTAAGGTAGGATTGCTCAATTCCAACCAATTAAATATTGATCTTAGATAATTTGGATACAACTTCCATGGGAGTTTAGTAGTATCTATAAAAAATAGTTAAGTGCTAGAGAGTACAAACTTCTGGGAAAAATCATTACTAGCTAAAGCTTTCGGCGCTCTCAAGGTGACAAACCATATTATAGAAAGTTTATTTGCTGCAAGCCTTTTTCAGTAACACTTTCAGCCTTGAGATTACAGTACTTTGCGCGGATGGTGAGGTATACTTGAAGACTAATCTCTCTTCTCTATTTACTAAGGTAATAAAACTTTGTATCTCTACTAACTCCGAAACTGCTGTAAGTAATATTTTTAGGTAGTTGTGTAGAAGTAGTGATTTGTGCATTTTTACTCCTTACTGTGAAAGGATTTTACTTATAAATATCACTACATCTACAGGACTACCTATTTTTAGAAGAACTTTGTACTCTTCAGTTAACTGCTAAAACTCAAAAAAATATCTCGAGAAAAAAAAATTAGCGATGCTAAGTAACATTTCTGAAATCAAAATTCATCGAGTACGAATGGCAGTTGCCTTGGGTTGGTGTGTACTAATTTTTTCACTATTCTACGATCCAATATCCAGTAAGCTAACAGAACCTTCCAATGCATTAAGTCCGTTCAAAATCAATCCAGAAAACTGCGTCCTGCTACAAGGAAAATGTATTGAAGAGATACCCTATGCGATGGGAGCTCCTCTTTTTTGGGGTCTGATCGTGCCCTGTGGTGTCCTGATTTTATTTGTGTTCGGACACGAATTTTGGCGCCGAATTTGTCCTCTCTCCTTTATTTCGCAAATTCCTCGTGCATTAGGATTGGAACGTAAACGCAAGCGCGTCAGTGGAACAGGGAAAGTGCGTAAGGAATTGGTCAAAGTTGCCAGAAATTCATGGCTAGCTCAGAATCATCTTTGCCTACAATTTGGTCTTTTATATGTAGGAGTCTGTGCCCGTATTGTGTTTGTCAACTCTAATCGTTTGGCATTAGGCTTGTTTCTAACCTTTACCATTATCGCAGCACTAACGGTTGGTTTTCTCTATGGAGGTAAGAGTTGGTGTCAGTATATTTGCCCAATGGCTCCCGTACAAAAGATTTATGGACAACCAAGAGGAATATTCAACAGTACGGCTCACAAAGGCGACCGCAAACCCGTTACCCAATCTATGTGTCGTACAGTAACTCAAGAGGGTAAAGAATTGAGTGCTTGTGTTGCCTGTACAACCAAGTGTATTGATATAGATGCTGAATCTGCCTATTGGGATGAGATCGAGAGCTATAAGCAGCAATGGCTCTACTATGGCTATATTGGCCTTACAGTTGGGTATTTTGTTTATTACTATCTTTATGCTGGGAACTGGGATTATCTTATATCGGGAGTCTGGTCTCATGAAGAAAGTCAACTGGCAGATATACTCAAACCTGGGTATTATTTATTAGGTGAGCCTATAGACTTTCCTAAATTACTAGCAGTACCCGTCACTATTGGTCTATTTATCTTTGGTGCTATAGGTATTGGTTGTGCCTTGGAAGATCTTTATAAAGCCTATCATAAGCGCCATCACAAACATACTGACTCCCGAGTCATTCGACATCAAATGTTTACGTTGTGTACGTTTTTCATTTTTAATTTTTTCTTTATTTTTTCAGCGCGCGGTTATGTTAAGATGTTACCATCACCTCTGCCTAGTCTTTTCCCGGTTTTTATAATGGTATCTAGTAGTTTGTGGCTTTATAGAACTTGGCGGCGCACTCCAAGTCGTTATCAACGGGAAAGTCTTGCCACTCGATTGCAAAAGCAGCTCAAAAAGCTGAATTTAGATACTGCGAAGTTTTTGGATGGACGATCTATTGACGATCTTAATGCGGATGAAGTCTATGTTCTTGCTAAAGTTCTGCCTGATTTTTCCCAAGAAAAACGTCTGCAAACTTATAAAGCGATGCTGCGAGATGCCATTGATGAGGGTTATGTAGACCCTGCTAATACTCTGGAAAACTTCAAGCAAATGCGGCAAGAACTGGGTATTTCTGATAAAGATCACGATACCATCTTAGTGGAAATAGGCCAAGAATATCCCGAGCTATTCGATCCTCGTAAGCCACACAATAGAGAAAACTCTCTGCGGTTGGAGAGCTATCGAGAAACTCTTCTGGAAATTATCTTACATTCTGGGAAAACTCACCCAGATCGAAACTGGGTTTCTGATTTGATGAAAGCATTCTCTGAGCAAACATCCAATGAAGTGTTAGAAGACCTTTTGAAAAGTTTATCCCCAGAAGATCGCAAGCTAGTTCAAGAACTTCGCCAAGAATATAGCATTACTAAAGATGACGAAGCAGATGCTCTTAAACACACTGACTCCTATCAGTTGTGGAAGACGATCGCTGAAAGTCTTGGTTTCGTAGAACACATTATTTCTGTAGAAGAAGAGCAACTCTACAGAGTTTTCCAATATATTGATACAGATAGGTCAGGATATATAAGTTTAGATGAGTTACAAACTTATATTCGTAGTATCGATACCCATATTAATGATGTTCAAATTGAGAATATGATGAAAACTGCAGACACAAGTGGTGATGATCTAATCAGTTACGAGGAGTTTCAAGCAGTCTTTAAATCCTTGAGATCTCAGACAATCTGAGACAAATAGTATCTAATTGTGTAAATCAATTTCCGAAACTGCTGTAAAATTATGTCAATAAAAATGTTGGGTTAAGCATTAGCATAACCCAACTCCTTGTTCTCAGAAATTATACGTTGATCGGAACCTTATCTTGAGATTAATTATTGCTGTAAGCAAATTCTGGAAGTTGCTCTTTAGCAGCTCCAGCAGATGTAACTTTTACCTCTCCATTTTCATCTAAATCTACATAAACATTTTCACCATTCTGAATTTGACCAGCTAATAATGCTTCTGCCAAAGCATCCTCTAACAAATGCATAATTGCGCGACGCAGCGGTCTGGCACCATAACTAGGATCAAATCCATCCTTAATCAAGCGCTCCTTAAAGCTGTCACTGAGTGTCAGAGTCATATTTCGTTCGCCCAAACGACTGAATACTTCTCGCAGCATAATTTCTGCAATTTCTTTCACCTCATCCTTATTCAACTGACGGAAGACAATAATTTCATCCAGTCGGTTGAGAAATTCTGGGCGGAAATACTGCTTGAGTTCCTCATTGACTAAATTGCGGATACGGTTATATTGAGCTTCTTCTTTATCCTCAGCAAACTCAAAACCTAAACCACCGCCACCTTTCTCGATGACCTTAGAACCAATATTAGAAGTCATAATGATTAAGGTATTTTTAAAGCTGACTACCCGTCCTTTAGCATCAGTGAGACGACCATCCTCCAAGACTTGCAACAAGAGATTAAATACATCTGGATGAGCTTTTTCAATCTCATCAAATAGTACCACGGTATAAGGGCGACGACGAACTGCTTCTGTAAGTTGGCCACCTTCGTCATAACCAACAAATCCTGGAGGTGAACCAATTAATTTAGAAACTGTATGACGTTCCATGTATTCTGACATATCTAGTCGAATCATGGCTTCCTCAGAACCAAAGAAATAAGCAGCTAAGGCTTTTGTTAGTTCTGTCTTACCAACACCAGTTGGACCGGAGAAGATGAAACTAGCAATGGGTCGGTTGGGGTTCTTCAGACCAACACGAGCACGACGCAAAGCACGAGATACTGCTTTAACAGCATCTTCTTGACCAATGAGACGTTGGTGCAGAGTGTCTTCCATGTGTAGTAGTTTCTCAGATTCAGATTCTGTCAACTTACTCACAGGTACTCCAGTCCAAGATGCCACAATATGAGCAATATCGTCTT
The DNA here is from genome assembly GCF_010692685.1 of Okeania sp. SIO2F5. Classification (NCBI taxonomy): domain Bacteria; kingdom Bacillati; phylum Cyanobacteriota; class Cyanophyceae; order Oscillatoriales; family Microcoleaceae; genus Okeania; species Okeania sp. SIO2F5. The sequence continues at coordinate 191,311 of NZ_JAAHGU010000010.1, forward strand.
CTGTCACCACAGGAGTAACTTTGGCTGTTTCTTCTTGTTTATCGGTATCGCTCTGTTCAATTTGTGCTTGAATTTCTAGTTCGCGATCGCGCAATTGACTAGCTTGCTCAAAGTCTTGTGCGCGAATAGCTTCTTCTTTATCTTTTGTCACTTTTGAGATTTCTCGCCTCATATCTTTCAACTCTGGTGAAAGCATAGAGTTTTTGACCCTAACACGAGACCCTGCTTCGTCTATCAAATCAATTGCTTTGTCTGGTAAGAAGCGATCGCTAATATATTGGTCTGATAGTTTAGCTGCTGCGGTCAAAGCTTCATCAGAAATTATCAACTTGTGGTGTTGTTCGTAAGCAGAACGTACCCCATAAAGAATTTCAATTGTTTCCTCCACAGTAGGTTCGCCCACTTTCACAGGTTGGAAACGACGTTCGAGAGCAGCATCCCGTTCAATATGCTTGCGATATTCATCCAGAGTAGTTGCCCCAATACATTGTACCTCGCCTCTGGCCAAAGCAGGTTTGAGAATATTAGCAGCATCCATACTACCTTCTATGGCACCAGCACCCACAACAGTATGAATTTCATCAATTACTAGGATAATATTGCCATTAGAGCGGACTTCATCCATAATCTTTTTCAGTCGTTCCTCAAATTCTCCTCGGAACCTGGTACCAGCAATTAAGGAACCGATATTTAGACTCACCACCTGTTTATTTTGTAGAAGATCCGGAACATCTTGGTTAACGATACGTTGAGCTAATCCCTCAGCGATCGCTGTTTTTCCGACCCCTGGTTCGCCAAGAAGGACAGGATTATTTTTTGTCCTCCGGCCCAAAATTTGAATCATCCGTTCAATTTCTTTTTCCCGGCCCACGACTGGGTCGATTTTACCCTCTGCTGCTAATTTCGTCAGGTCTGTACCAAATTCTTCTAGAGTTACAGCTTTCTTATTTCCAGAATTAGAGCTTCCAGGAGAAACTGCAGCAACTTCTCCAAGGGAGCGAATTATCTGAGTCCGAATTTTGCTTCTATCAACTCCCAAATTGTCCAATACTTTAGCCGCGACTCCTTCAGAATCTTGGAGCAATGCCAGTAGCAAATGTTCTGTACCGATATAGTTATGGTCTAGTTTTCTTGCTTCTTCTAAGGATACTTCCAACATCCGTTTTACCCTGGGAGTAAAAGGAATTTCTGCCGGAGTAAACCCAGACCCACGGCCAATTATTTGTTCGACTTCGTTCCGAGCATCTTTGAGATTTACATCATATTCTTTGAGAACTTTAGCCGCAATACCTGTACCTTCACTAATCAAACCCAGGAGGATTTGTTCTGTGCCCACAAAGTTATGTCCAAGGCGACGGGCTTCTTCCTGGGCCAACATGATCACTTTGATTGATTGTTCTGTAAAGCGTTCAAACATGGTTACTTTTCCTTACATATTATAGTTACAGGGGATATGTCCCTCCTGTAGTTTAATTGTTACCTAGTTTTAAACCACAATTAGGCCATAAATAGAAACTAATGTAAATTTTTGTTTACTGTAACTAATTTAGCGTCGTAAAAGTAGGGGTGCCTAGTGAGGAGAGCCGTAACCGAAAATTAACTGAGGATCAAGAGGCCAAAAGTAGCTAGTCTTTTTTTGAAATATTTTCTTAATAGTACCACTTGGGAAAAAAGTTGACACACATTGACATAATATCTGGCGTTCAGGTATGCAGGTATAGAGATTCTCCTGAAACTAGGATTCTTGGTTCACAGAAAAATTGTATCCTTTGAAGTCTCGTATAATATTATCCTTTTCTCAAGCCGTTATAGGGACATTCCATGGAACATCCCTAAATTTTTATCTACAGGACTTACGCAAAAGACGAATTTTTGATTTTTTAATATTAATTTAACTACATAATAATCATTGATTATTTACTGGAAAAATTAAAATATTTAATTTGCACAAATACTGAAAATTTTTAGCAATTTAAAGTTATGTTAATTTATAATTAGACTAACCAAAAAATCCCTGAAAACAGACAGCATTTCCTATCAACACATTACCTTGCTTAACTTGAAAACCAATATTTTCAGGAAACTTTTCTATAGCATTTTGCCAACGCACCAAAGCCAAATTCCAATCTGCCAAACTATGAGTTAATCTCGCATAACCCTCATAACCTTGAGGTTGATTTGGAAACTTTTCTATTAACCTTTTAAAAACTGCCTCAGCCTCATCAAACCGAGATAAATTTATCAACATATTACCTTTTTGAACTTGGAAAACGATATTTTCAGGAAACTTTTCTATAGCATTTTGCCCACGCACCAAAGCCAAATTCCAATTTCCCCAACTATGAGCAACTCTGGCATAATCCTCATAACCTTTTGGTAACTATGGATAATTTTTTTTAGTTGTTGAAATACCCTTTATGCTTCCTCAAATTTACTTAAAGTAATTAAATTATTGCCACAAGTACGATAAATAGGCATCGGTTGTTGGGGGTTAATAGTTAATAAATCAAATTACTATTTCTCCTTACGCAATTGTCAATAAAATTCGAGATACTCAACTGAAACTTAACAAATAAATAGAATTAGCAAACTTATTCCCACTCGATAATTTAAGGATTAAAAAAATCTAAATGATTCCCATGTTTTGCCCGTAAAGAAGCGGTAGAACCTTGCAACTCTAACTTACCATTATTCAATAAAACAATCCATTCAGCCCGACTAATTACCTTTGGTCTATGACTAATAAAAATTGTTGTTTTACCCCGTCGATGCAACAATAAATTCTCCAAAACTTCCGCCTCACTCACAGGGTCTAAACCAGAAGTTGATTCATCCAAAATTAATACAGCAGGGTCATTAACCATAGCTCTTGCTATTGCCAAACGTTGCCTTTGTCCGCCAGAAATATTTGCTCCAAATTCTCCTAAAACTGTTTGATACTTATCAGGTAAACGACTAATAAATTCATTTGCTCCAGAAATTTGACACGCTTTAACGATTTGTTCAAAAGTTACTCCAGGCACTGCTAGTTGAAAATTTTCAATAATCGAACGACTCCAAAAATGAGCATCTTGAGGAACTAATACTACCTGTTTTCTAAAAGAATCTATATCTAAATCTTGCAGATTATAAATCCCAACCTGAATATTACCAGACTGCACCGGATACAAACCAGCAATTAATTTTGCCAAGGTACTTTTACCACAACCAGATTCACCAATTAAAGCGATAGATTTACCACCAGGGAATTTCACGGAAAAATTTTCTAATAAATCAATTCTACCAGCGTAGTGAAAACTAATATTGGAACAAATAATATCGGCTTTCGGACTAATTTTTGCATCGGGTTTTTGATAATTTTTATCTACTTCTGGTGGATAATCAATTACTTCAGAAAGTCGTTTCGTAGCAGTCTGAACTCTGGTCAATTCATCCATCAATCCTACCAAAGTAGTAACCAAAGTTGACACATATTGATTCATAGTAATAAAAGCCAATAATTGACCAATACTTAATTGTTCGGCGATGACTAAATTACTGCCAAACCATAATATAAAAATATTAGCAATATTACTAACTAAACCTGAAAAAGTATCATTCACAATCCCAATTTGAGTAGTTCTAAAACTCAAGTTAGCCAACTTACCAAACCTGCCTTGAAATTCCTCCCAAAATTGAGGAGAGCTGGAGGTAGTTTTCAGAGTCATTGCTCCCTTGAAAGTCTCTACTAAGACACCCTGATTTTCTGCCTCCAAAGCAAATAAACTTCTAGTTTTTTGCTGCAATATCGGCAATAAAGCAATAGTTGATAAAGTCATAATTACCGCCATAAAAACAGCAACTATACTCAGGGAAAAACTGTAAATACACATCACAGTCAAAGAAACCAAAGCAATAAAAAATTGACTGGGCAAACTGACAATTACTTGAGAAACCAACTGATTAATTTCTTTAATATCCGTCAACCTACTAACAATTTCACCACTGCGTCTCGTCTCATAATACTTCAATGGTAAACTCAAAATTTTTCGCCCAAATTCCATCACCAACCCCAATTCCAAACGTTGGGCAAAATGAGCAATCATATTAGATTGAACTAATTCCAAACAACTGCTAAAAACATTCATCACAATCACAGCAATTACCACACTGGTAAGTAACTGAAAATCTCCCCTAACTAGCACATCATCAGTCAGAATTTGTACCAAAAAAGGAGAAGCAATAGAAAGCAAACCCAAGACAATATTCAGCAGAAAAACTTGAATAATAATTTGCCGATAATACCAAACTCGTCTGAGCAATCTGCTAATATTACTGACTTTTTCATCAGCTTCAGAAAAGAAGCGTTTTGCATCTGGTTCTACTAATAAACAAACCCAATCTCCCCAGGCTTCAGCTAATTCTTTTTTTGATAAAAAACGAACTCCAAGAGCGGGGTCAGCAATAATATATTTATCTCCTTGTTTGCCATACAAAACCACCCAATGATAGCCTTGCCAATGAATAATTGCGGGTAAAGGGGCACTTTCAATTTGGTCTAAAATTCCTGGATTTGCTTTGACAGACCTAGCATTAAAACCAATACTATCTGCACCTTGTTTTAAACCTAATAATGTAGTTCCTTGTTGATTAGTACCGATAGTTTCTCTAATACGATTTATTGTTAAATTACGACCATGATATTTAGCAATAGAAGCCAAACAAGCTGCCCCACAATCTTCTTCACTTTGCTGTAGAATTAACGGATATTTATTAACATTATTTATTTCGCGATCGCTAGATGCTTTTGGTAATATTGGTACTGGTACTATATCTAACATAATAATTTGAATTTTTAAATTAAAAATAACGTAAGCATTCAGCGGTCAGCTATTAGCTATCAGCTTTATTAGTTTTAAGGGAGCAAAAAGTAATTGAGAGACTTCAAATAATTAAAAGTATGGGTAAAAGTCCATTAGTCAACCTTAATAGTCTATCAAACCACATAGTTCATTAAAAAGCTGTTTGCGTAGCATTCCGCAGGAAATGCTTACAAAATAACTATACTGATGATTTATTTCACCCCAAATAACTACTTCTGTTGACTAGGGAGTAAATCAGAAAAAAACACCCATAAAATTATGGATGCCTCATTTAATTAAATATCAATCTAAAGTTATAATTTCACCATTACTGAATAATTAATAATTAAATAATTCTGGTTGGTAATTATCAATTATCAATTATCCATTATCAATTAATGAAATAGCTTTTAGTAGCAGCCACGACCACGATATCCACCATAACCATAGCCATAGCTACTACGACGGTAACCATAGCTTACAGAGCGACTGTATCCATATCCATCATTGTAGTAGCGAGGGCGACCGTAGCCATAATATACAGAGCGACCGCGACCGTAACCATCACAACCACAACCACCATTAATAGTAGCAGATTCTTCAGTGGAAATATCGGAAAATAGTTCGTTGTTTTGAGTGTCTTGCATGATTTTTTTTCTCAGAGTTAATTAGATCGACAAGCTAGTATAAATTTATGTTCATTTATTTAACTATCTTGTGATGTATAGTCTATTCTTCTTGAAGTGAAATGCAGCTTCAGGATACTTTTTTAATTTCTGTATATTAGTTTTTGTTGGACTACAGTTTGTTTGCTATTGTAGGTGAGAAAATAATCCTAAAATTAAAATAAATAAAATTTTGTAAATTTTCTGGATAACAATGTTGGAATCAATAAATTCAATTACTAAGCCATAGAAGTAGGTTGGGTTGAGGAACGTTAGCGGAGCTTATCCGTTAGGATAAACCCAACATAATGTGTTTTTGTAGGATTTCACTTTTTTGTACTCAACCTACTTGTTATCTTATTATCTTGATTTTTGTAGGATTTCACTCCGTTCTACCTAACCTACTTGCTTGTTATCTTATTATCTTGGTTTTTGTTGGGTTGCGCTGCCGCTTAACCCAACCTACAATTTATTCTCTACCAATATTGCTGTCAAAAGTAAGTCTTTCTGAAGAACCCCACATTTTGTCATAAATTCCCGCTTTTACATAACGATGAAAACTAGAATATTCCCAATTTTTCGGAGCAGTTACTAATCCATGATGTACTGGATTATAATGAATATATTCTATATGATTAGCAAAATCTAAATATCCTTGAATTTGATGCTCCCAAAACCTGCGTTGCCAAACAGCTTTTTCTCCTTTATATTGTCGAGATGTTGAAATTTTTCCCTGATATTGAGAATGGTATTGACGACTAAAATAACTTTTAATTAACCGCCAACGAATCGAAAAATTTGCATCATTTTTAGGTAATGTCCAAAGAGAATGAATATGGTCTGGCAAGATGACAATAGCATCTATTTTAAATGGATGTTTTTGCATAACATATCGAAAAGCTTTTCGTAGTAAATCTATATTTTCAGGTTCGCACAAAATTTTCTGGCGGTTGTATGTCACTACTGTGAAAAAATAAGTTGCCCCTGGTGTTTTTGCCCGACGATATTCCATAAAGTTTTGTAGTTTTGTAGGTTGGGTTGAGGTCACGAAACCCAACATTATCTTGGTTTGTGTTGGGTTTATCTTACGGATAAGCTCCGTTAACATTTCATTCTACCCAACCTACTTCTTATTTTATAACCTATTATGTTGGGTTGATACTGCGGATAAGCTCCGCTAACACTCCGTTCTACCCAACCTACTTGTTACTACTCACACCTTCAATTTCCTCATCCGCTACTTCATACAATTCCCGCAATTTCTGCAACTTCTCTTCATCTGTTTGCCAAAAACCGCGTCCGTTCGCTTCCAACATCCGCCCAATAATATTCCGAAATGCTTCCGGGTTTGCCTCCCGTAATTTACGCGCCATCTCTGCATCCAAAGCATAAGTCTCGGCAGCACCGTCATAAACCCAATTATCAGCAAAATTAGCTGTACCGCCCCAACCTATCAAGGCGGTCATCCGTTGGGAAATCTCGTAAGCTCCTCCACTACCTTGATTTGCCATTGCTTCTGCCCACTTTGGATTCAATAATTTTGTGCGATATTCCATCCGCAACAAGTCTTCTAATTTTCGGGGGGTGGTATCTTTGGAGAAACTTTCGACGAAACTCGCACTTACTTTTTTACCCCGTTGTTTTTCTGCTGCTAATTTTAATCCACCAGTATTAGCATAATATTCCTGAATATCTGTCAAACCATACTCCACCGAATCAATTTCTTGTACGATGCGATCGCAACCTTTCAACAATTCCTGCAAAATTTCTGGGCGTGCCTCTCCTTTATCTTTGCGTCCGTAACTGAAGACATTTCGCCCTTGCCAAGTATCGCCTAACTCATCCGCTGACTCCCAGTTACTATCCACAACTCGGTCATTTACCAAGGAACCAAAATCACCAGCAGGATTAGAAAATAACCGCGCTGAAATATTTTCTACTCCCTGCGCTTGCAATGCTAAAGCGTGTTTGCGGATAAAATTTTGTTCTACGGGTTCGTCTGCGGTTGCTGCTCGTTGGAATAGATCGTCTAATAATTCAATGATATTGACAAAACTATCCCGGAAAATTCCTGATAAATTTCCTAAGATATCGATGCGGGGATGACCGACTTCAGCTAAATTTTTTAATTCATAACGAACGATACGACCCGTACCTTCTTTTACTGGTTCAGCACCTACTAATTCTAATAAAAATCCGATTGATTCGCCGCGAGTTTTAATGGCATCTAAACCCCATAACATTACTGCTACAGTTTCGGGATAATTATTATTTTCTTCCAGATGTTGAGTAATAATTTTCCGAGCAATTTCTCGCCCTCTTTCATAAGCAGCAGGAGAAGGCATTCGATAGGGATCTAAAGCATGAATATTCCGCCCGGTTGGCAAAACTCCGACGCCATCTCGTAATAAATCTCCTCCTGGAGCAGCGGGAATATATTCTCCGTTTAATCCACGCAAAAGATTAGTCAGTTCATCAGTATTTTGCATCAACAAATCCCGAATATTTGCAGCATCTTTCTTAACACCATCATCGGTATATCCGTGCCCAAAATCCGTGTCTAGTTTATCAGCATTTCGCATTAACAAATCTCGCATATTTTTAGCATCTTTCTTAACACCATCATCGGTATATCCGTGCCCAAAATCCGTGTCTTTCTCTCCAAAATAAGCCTCTAAATAAGATTTTAATTCCTCCTCATTCGGCACTTCTCCCAAAGTATGCAAACCAGAAGAAAATAACCTTTGTTCTAAAACCTGCAAATATTCGTAAATTTCGATAAAATAGGGATTAACCACATCTGCACTAAACATCCGTACATTTTCCGCAGTAAATTCAATGCCTAATTTTTTGCCATACTCAAACGGACAATCTGAATTTAAACCAGTATCAAAAATTTTCTTAAAAATCGATTCCCGCAACCCCGAATTTTTCTGGGGGTCTTCCCGATATTCATAAATTAACTCTCGCAAACTCACCAATTCTTTATACAAACCTGCCCGACTATAAGGCGGAATATTATGAGAAATTAAAACTCCATAACCACGGCGTTTTGCCAACATAGATTCTGAAGGATTATTAGCAGCATATATATATAGATGTGGCATATTTCCTAACAGAATATCTGACCAAGAATAGCCGGTGTTTCCCAAGGGCGAACCGGGCAACCATTCTACAGTTCCGTGCATTCCAAAGTGAACAATTGCATCAGCTTGAAATTCATTTTGCAGCCATTTATAAAAAGCAGCATATTGGGGATGAGGGGTTAAATTTCTTTCAAACATTAGGCGCATTGGGTCGCCGGAAATTCCTAGAGGTGGTTGTACGCCGAGCCAAATATTTCCTAATTGAATTCCGCCAATATGAAAATTTTCACCATCGGTTTTTATGCCTGTCCGGGTGAGATTTCCCCATTGTTTTTCCATGCGAGTTATTGATAGATAACCTAACCATTTTTCGAGACTTTTAAGATTAACTTGGTTGCGTTCCCCCCTCGTTTCCCCCTTTGAAAGGGGGGAGGAAGAAGACGAGGAAGAATAAATTTCGTCTGCTTCTTTAATTTGACGAATAAGTTCTTCCCCATCTTCGGGAATTTCTCCAACGTTGTAACCTTCCTCTTTCAGAGCGTGGAGGAATTTGAGGAGCGATCGCGGCACATTCAATAATGCTGCTGTACCTGTGGCGCCATAACCGGGAGGAAAACCATAAAGAATAACAGCAATTTTTCTTTCTGCGGGTGGTGTCTGACGCAGTTTTATCCAATTTTTGACTCTACTCGTGAGGCGTTTGACTCGTTCGGGAATCAAATAAATATCTTCTCCCACTAAACCACCGAGGGGAACAGGATCGATCGCTCCATCTAATTCTGGCAGCGCATATAAAACCACACTTTGCAAACCGCCCACACCTTGGCGCGTCCAAGAATAGATATCTTGAATGAGTAAGGGTGCTGCAACAAAATAGGGTACATTTTTGGCGGTGAGGATGCGTTGGGAAACTTCTACCTGTCGTCCTGCTTCCATGGAACCCGCAGGTCCCCCCACCAAAGGAAACCCAATAGTTGAAACGACTGCATCAACTTTCACTGCTTCGGGAGACAGGGAAAGTATTGGTTTAACCGAATCATACTTTTGATTTTTGCCTTTTGACTTTAAATCTAGTGAGGGCGAATGGCATTCGCCCCTACATCTGTGGTTTTCAAGGTTAATTTGCGTAAGTCCTGTTTCAGGAGAATCATACTTTTGAATTTCATCATACTTTTGACTTTTGACTTTTGACTTTTGAATTTTATCAAACTTCTGACTTCTGACTTCTAACTTCTGACTTTCAAAAGCGCTTGTCATCCAATCTCTGACAGCAACATGACCTTCGACACCGTTGATAAATACGGGTAGAGGTGTTAAACCTGCTTCTTCAAATTTGCGGATAAGTTGGGGAATGTATGGTTGTTTAGTAATGACGTGCTTGCGGTAGAGCAAAATTCCAACAACTGGAGTCGGAGAAGTTTGTTTTTGTTGGCGATACCATTCCAGATATTTTCGCGGAGACTCAAAATAACCCTGGTAGTCTGGATGCAGTAAACCCATATTGGGAGTTTCCAATGGTGGGGGGATTTCTCCGACTTTTAAATCTAAATATTTTTCTGCCAACACCCAACACATAGCAGCAACGTTTTCTGTACCCCCCGCATTCCAATAACCATAAATTATCAACCAGTTCCGGAGGTCTTGCACTTTTTTGACTGGTACAAACTTGAGTAACTTCGGACCTGTTTTCAGGAAACTGATATAACCGGCAAGTTTATCTTCCTCTCTCCCACTGGAAAATTTGCTGAGAATAAATTTGACTGGTTTTGGCATTCCTTTCGGTTGGTCACCGATAACAAATTTTCCCAATTTTGTTAATGCCATCAATTCTAGTGCTGACTCAAAAACGAGACGAATAGGAATATGTTCTACTCTTTCGCGCAACCATAAAACTTGGTCGTAGTCAAAAAGGAGACTGCCGAAAAACACATCAGCATTTTCGAGAGCAGTCGCGACAGTTTCCGGTTCCGAGGAAAGAGCGCGATCGCTAAATACTTGGATATCTAAATCTGGACATTGGGAAGTTGCCAGTTGAGCTGCTTGACGGTATAAACCTGCGTTAAAAGATTCAAAACCAGCGATTAAGACAATGCGTTTCATGGCCTAATTTTAATAAAAGTTACTATACTATTAAGGTAACGAAAAAAGACTAATTATTAGACTTGTCACTTTATAAGGTAAAGTATAGAGTTAGTAGAAGCGATCCCTAAAATATTAACTAAATCCTAGCTAATAGTAATATCAAATCCTGTAGCATCGATGTTATTCAGTATTAAAGAATTGTAGGGGCGAATGGCCATATGGCCTGACGGCTTTTTTCCTCTATTAAGCGACAAGTCTAATAAAAATGTTCTATTGAAGCGATCCTGAATTTACCGAATAATTAAGGTAAAAATCCTCTCCTTTAAAGGAGAAACAAGCGGTCGTTCGCGACAGCGGAACGGAGTTCTCTCTTCGCAGCTTCCCGTAGGGTGGGATGGCGTACTTCGGAGCGGCTCTGTCACTCTTCGGGTCTCCTCGCTGGCCTCCAATCGACCAAGAGAAGAAAAAATTTTCATAATTAGTCAATCCTCTTCTTTTCAAGGAGAGGTAATTATTAATTATTAATTATTAATTATTAATTGTTGAAACCTACCACCTAAGTCTCTAGGGCGAGCAAATATTTACCCACCCTACAACTTTTTAAGAAACCTTAAACCGCATCTGAATCATCCTCCAAATTTCTCCAATCCACAATACAATAGAAGTACCTCCAATAATTACCAACCAATCTCTTAAAGATAAAGGAACTGTTCTAAATACAGCTCCACCAAATTGAACCATCAAAATTTGTCCCAAAAAAATAAATGCTGCGATCGCGATAAAACTGCCATTTTTACTAATATTAGAAAATGCAGATTCTTTTAAACCAAAACATTTGGCATTAAACATATTCCAAAACTGCAACATCACAAATGTGGTGAAAAATAGAGATAATTCATAAGGAGTTACTACTCTATCTTTCTGGATATAAAGTAAGAATGCGACGAAAAATACTAGGAATACTGCAGCTACCGAAAAAATACTCACCATCATTGGTTTGGAAATAATAAAATCTTGGGAATTTCTAGGTGTATTTTCCATCACTTTTGGATTGGGGGGTTCCGTTGCTAAAGCTAAAGCAGCAAAAGTATCCATAATTAAATTCACCCACAATAGTTGAATTACCGTAAACGGTAAATTAATCCCAATAAACGGACCCAACAAAGCTATCCCACAAGCAGCAACATTTATTGTTAACTGGAAGAGGATAAACTTTTGAATATTTTGGTAAAGCGACCGCCCCCACATCACGGCATTTTCGATACTGGCAAAAGAGTCGTTCAAAATAATGATATCGCTTGCTTCTTTTGCAACAGAAGTACCGCTACCCATGGACAAACCTACCTGCGCTTGATTCAAAGCAGGTGCATCATTAGTACCATCACCCGTAACTGCCACAACTTCCCCGCTAGTTTGTAATAACTGGACAATACGTTGCTTATCCTGGGGACGCGCTCTAGCAATCACTTTAACTTTTTTCAGCACTTCCAAAACTGCTTCATCATCCAGAGAACGTAGTTTACCACCAGTAATACAATAATCATTAGGATCGTCCTGACTTATAATGCCGATTTCGCGAGCTATTTCAACAGCAGTCAGACGACTATCCCCAGTAATCATCTTGACTTTTACCCCAGCTTTTTGACAGATTTTTACTGCATTTGGCACCTCTTCCCGCACTGGATCGGCGATCGCCACAAAACCCAACCAAATCAAATCGTGATATTGTTCGAGTTCTTTTCCTTGTTGATAGTCTTGAGGGTCTCGAATATAGGCAAATCCCAAAGTACGTCTACCAATAGTTTCATACTGATTTAATTCTGCTGCAATGGATACTCTTGTAGAATCTGCAAAAGGTTTGACTCCCTCCGCAGTCATAATTTGATGACAACTCGCTAGCAGCAATTCTGGCGCACCTTTAATATGGAGTATTTTGTCCCCTGTTATGGAGGAATTTCCCATAGTTGCCATGTACTTTCTGTCTGCTGAAAAAGTTAACTGACTAACAATATCAAAATCATCTCGTTTATCAATGTAGTCAATATTATTTTCCTCCAACCACAATAGCAAAGCACCTTCTGTATGGTCTCCCAGAGGAATAGATTCTTCACCTTTTTTGTATTCTAAGTTGGCCGTACTATTGCTACAAATTGCTTCTACTATAATGTTGTCAGCATTGAGAGTCTTGTCGTCGAAGCTAGGAAAATTCACATCACTGACCTGCATTTTGTTTTCGGTCAAAGTACCTGTTTTATCAGAACAAATGACCGTTGTAGCGCCAATGGTTTCACAAGCGTGCATCCTGCGGACCAGATTATTTTGTTGAGTCATTTTCTGCATACTGTAAGCTAGACTGAGAGTAACGCTTAGTGCTAGTCCTTCCGGTACTGCCACAACTATAACTGCAACTGCAATCATAAAGTAGGTGAGAAATTTAACAGCGACATCTGCAGATATCCAGTCAGTGGGAGAAGTGGGAACCCATTCTAAATAGTAACCGACCCCGATACCGATGCCAGATATTGCTAGGGCAAGCAAAATATTTTTTACCCATGCTATCCCGCTATCATTTTCCAGCCACTCTGGTAGTTCAATTTCTTTGCCTATTGATTCCAATCCATCTACGATTATTGGCAACCAGACTCTAGTCAGGGCAACAGTTAAGCTAACGGTCAGGATACTGATAATGTACCATTGTCCGGAGGTGAGATTGAGTTCTCCTGTAAAGATACCCCGTGCTACTAAGGCGATATCAATTAACACTGCTATGACTAAACCGAGAATCCCAATGAGATTACTAAGACGTTCGAGTTGTAGATTTAGAGGCGTTTCTACATCCGTAATATCTAGAACGCATCTAGCAGTTTTACCAATTTCTGTCTCATCGCCAACCGCTATGATTTCGATTACTCCATGTCCATCATTGACTACAGTATCTCGCAATACTTTGTTTGGCGGATAAGCGCAACCACTATTACCGTTAGAAGATAAGTTTACATCTGCTACTTTGGCAACAGGTATCGCTTCTCCCGTCAAACTAGCTTCATTAACTTGTAGAGAAACTGCTTCTAATACTTGACCATCTGCTGCTATTTCATCTCCTGTTTCTATCAGTACAATATCGCCTACTACTAAGTCTTTTTTTGGAACGGTTGTAACTTTATTATCTCTAATTACTGCAATAGGAATTTCATCATTTACTTGATTGAGAATATCGAATTCTTTACTTGCTTTATACTCATTTAAAAAAGCCACAGAGGTAGCCAGAATTATGGCAGCAATAATGCCTAAACCTTCTACATAATTACCTTCAAAAATTCCAACAGTAATGGCAATAACGGCAGCGATTATTAGAATCCTAATTACTGGGTCGTCGAACTTTTCTAACCATAATTTCCACCAAGGCGATCGCTTGGGTGGCGTTAATAAGTTCGACCCGTATTTTTGCCTATTTGTCTCTACTTCAGCCTGTGTGAGTCCTCTATAGCGACTTTGTTTTTGGCGTGGTTCTTGAGTGGTTTTCATTAATTAATCTCCTTGCCAAAGTTTACTTTGGTGAGTCTCGTTATAATTTTAGTATTTTATTGTTTTATGTCTTAACTTTATTAATATATCTTAAATTCGTAATTTTGTCTAGAAGTGTTTATAATTAGGAAAACTACTTGTTTTTTTTATGTTTTTTTTCATCAAAATATTTAATTTATCGTCAAATTATGCTACATTTTATATGTAAAAAATACCGCTCATTTTGTTTGATAAAATGTTGATTGAACGCCTCAATAAAACAAATTGGAAAACACCACCAAAACTTATTTCTTTATTTTCAGGTTGTGGAGGAATGGATTTACCATTTCATTACGCAGGATTTGAGGTTGTTTGGGCAATTGATTCTAATTTTTATGCTTGTCAAACTTTTAAAAGAAATATTGCTGATGTTGTTGAGCATAATCAAATTGAAAATATAGATATTAATGCAGTTCCAGAGGCAGATTTAATTACGGGAGGGTTTCCTTGTCAAGATTTTTCAATGATTTGGAAACGTCCTGGTTTAAAGGGTACAAGAGGCAATTTATATACCTACTTCTTAGAATTTGTTAAACAGAAACAACCAAAGGCATTTATAGCAGAAAATGTCAAAGGTTTATTAAGTGCGAATAAATATCAAGCAATTCAACGGATAATATCAGATTTTGAAAGTATATCTCCAGGTTATTTAGTAAAGCCTAAACTATACAAATTTGCTGATTACGGAGTACCTCAGTTTCGGGAAAGAGTAATTTTAGTAGGGATTAGAATGGATACAGGTTTTAATTTTATTCATCCTCAACCAGAATATGGTCTTGGTCGTAAATATCCTTATAAAACTGCTGGTGAAGCACTTAAAAATGTAGAAAACATTCCCCATAATAATGAACATCAAAAAATTCAACCTCGAACAATTGAAATATTGAAAAGGATAAAAGCAGGAGGTAATTTTAGAGATATTCCTAAAGATAGTCCCTATTATGTAAAAGGGATGATTAGTCATGTTTATCGACGAATTCATCCAGATAAACCTTCTGCCACAATTATTGCGGGTGGGGGTGGTGGAACATGGGGTTATCATTATCCCGAACCAAGGTCTTTAACAAATAGAGAAAGAGCAAGGTTGCAAACATTTCCTGATGATTTTATTTTTGCAGGTTCTTTTACTGAAATTAGGCGACAAATTGGTAATGCTGTACCTCCAGATGGAATTGTTTCTATTGTTGAATCTTTGATTCCATTATTTAAAGATGATTATCAGAAAATCGATTTATATAGTTTCAGTAAACATTTACAAGGTATGTCAATCAAAGATAGATTAAAATTCGCAGAATTAGAATCAGATGAACAACCAATACAGTTAAGTTTACTCTAATTTTTGAGATTAATTTTATGGCTATTTATACTAATAATTCAGAATTTGGAGGTGCTTTTGGCGATAGACTTAGTACTCTTTTAAAAGAAGCTAATTCTGTTACTATTGCATCTGGCTATACCTCAGCAGTTATCTTACAGCAATATCAAGAATATATCGCTAAAATTGTTAACGATGGTGGTAATTTTACATTGTTAGTTGGCATGGGAATTTTTGAAGGATTAAGTCGGCATACCTATAATAAATTAGGTGAATTAAATAGTTTTATATTATCTGCAAATCCTGAATGTGGAGGTGTTAGATTTGTCTGGAATCCACCACCATTTCACGGCAAGATTTATAGAATAAAATATCAAAATGAATTGCTTTACTTTGCAGGGTCTTCAAATTTTTCTAAAAGAGGATTATTTGAGAATTTAGAATTTACTTGTAAAATTACAGACCTCCCTACTATCAATCAAACAGAAGCCTATATTAATTGGCTACTTACTGATAATATATCGGTAAATTTTGACAAGTGTGAATCATTTCCGATTGTTGAGTCTGTCAAAGCTAACCGAAAAAAGATTAACTTTCAGAAAGTAGAAACTAAACCAATTATTAATTCTAAAGTTCCTTATTTGGATATATCTTTGGCTAGAGTCGATCGGCAACAACGGTCAAACTTAAATGCTTTTTTTGGCAAAGGAAGATGGAATAGAAAAACAGGTATTGTGATTCCTAGAGACTGGTTTGAAGTAGAAATTATTGTCGATATAGCTACAACTAAAAATCCTATTTATCCCAAAGGTGATTTTATTGCTTACACTGATGATGGTTTAGTATTTCCTTGTCGTACCCAAGGTGATTATCATAAAAATCTGAGGTCAAGAGATGACTTAAAAGTTTTAGGTCATTGGATAAAAGGTAAACTACAACAAAAAGGAGTTTTAGAGCTATTTGAACCAGTCACAAGTCAGACATTAGAAGAGTATGGAAAAAACTACATTCGGATGTTTGAAGAAGGAGACAGGAGACAGGAGACAGGAGACAGGAGGAAAATTACATGGGGATTCGCTCCCCCAAGTAATTTTGAACACTCCAGTTGACGGTGGGGTATTAAACCCACAAAGAAAATGATAAATTATCTAATTATGATTACTACTTAGAGTTTTAAATAATATTTTATAGAGCAGGGGAGCAGGGGAGTATACAACGTCCGATAGAGAGAAGTAAGTATAATAATAATTAATCCTAACTAGGGTGCTAATTATCAAAAAGGTAATTGGACTTGTGTTAATTACTTAATAATTGAAGTGCTACCTAAATTAAGCATTAATGCATAGTAATTGGTATTATAGCAATGTGCGCTGGCATATTTACAAATTACAAGAACTGCCCAATAGCTAAAAGTCTTATATTATAGGTTTTTTATTCCCCCTGTTGCCTGTTGCCAGATGAGCTGTTGCCTGCGCACAGCGCTATACCACTTCTGGAATAATGGTCGGTTTTACTCTCACGCACCACCTGTTATGGGATACTGCCTTATGTAACAAATTTGCACCCTACGGTTTAATATTTATTTGACACACTAATAATAAAACCCAATTCATTTTAGGCCTAAACTTATTTTATCACTGGCATACTTAAACCCTTCAAAGTCTGTTTTTTTTCTTCCTCACTCAAACCTTTACCCTGCACTAAAACTCCAAAATTTCCCAACCCCATTGGGTCTATTAATGAATGTAATACTTCCCTACGTCGCAAAACTTCCTGAATAGAAAACCCTTGATTATTTGATAATTCATTTAATCTATCTCCTAAACCTAACGCCATTAAAAATAAAGCCTGTTGAGTAAAACCAATATTTTCCAATCCTGACAAAATTCCCTGTTTTTCCAATGCAGTAAAATCCACATGAGCCGTAATATCTTGTTGCCCAATATTCCAATATAAGTCATTATTTCGATGATGTTGATAATAACATTGTAGAGTTCCTTGTCTGCGAGTCGGGTTATAATAACGTGGTGCTTGATAACCATAATCAATAGTTAACAAATATCCCTTTTGTAGTTTAGAGGCAACAGTATTTATCCAATCCAAAGCTTGTAAATTCACCTCAGTTTGATAACCTTCTACATCTGGAAATGATAGTAAATCTATACCCACTAAATTAAAATATTCAGCAATTCTAGGAGTAGAAGTTTCACCACTTATTT
Source organism: Okeania sp. SIO2F5 (assembly GCF_010692685.1). Taxonomy (NCBI): domain Bacteria; kingdom Bacillati; phylum Cyanobacteriota; class Cyanophyceae; order Oscillatoriales; family Microcoleaceae; genus Okeania; species Okeania sp. SIO2F5. The sequence goes on from NZ_JAAHGU010000010.1 coordinate 209,083, forward strand.
CTATAAACTTTCCATCAGAGTCAGAGCTTACATAAACTTCTCGAATTTCCCGATTTTCTATAATAATTTTATGTACTGGAAAAGCATCCACTAATTCATTAGAAAATAAACACCCCATAATTGAACTCTGAGAAATTTCATCCCAATCACACCACCTCACTTGATACGAGTGTAACCTTTGTTTTTGTTCTTCTTTTAAAACTTCTGACTTTTCGATAATCAGATATTCTATTGTTTGGAAAAAATCTAAATATTTTTGTTTTAAATATCCTAAAATTTGCTCTGCTAAAATTCCCTGACCAGCACCCATTTCTACTAGAGTCAAATTATTAGGTCTTTGGAAAATATTCCACATTTGCACAAATTGTTCTGCCAATAATTCTCCAAAATCTGCACTCCAATGAGAAGATGTTAAAAAGTCTCCTTGTTTGCCAATATTCACAGGATGACTTGCATAATAACCATATTGGGGATGGTACAAAACTAAATCCATATATTCAGCAAAAGTAATCTGTTTTTTTGGAGATTCATAAATGCTTTGATGGATAATTTTGCACAAATTTTCGTTACTGTTGTTGATAGTTAATTGTGGTTGATTCATAATAAGGAATTATACTCTCTATACCTTCATAATAAAACTCTTTGAGGCGTTCAGCGGTAAAACCAGTAAAATCTGGTTCATCACTGAAAGAAGTTCTTAGTAACTCAATTTCTTTTTCTTTGAATTTTGACACAAATATAAACTCGTTTCCTGTTATATAAGCTTCAAAGTTAGGCATAAAACATTTCGTTACAAGCTTATTATATTCTACACTTATAAGAAGTGGTGCAGAGAATTTGAAATTTTCCCAATTTATTAGCTCATAATAATTGTCACCATAAGGTCCTACTCCTCCTCCCGATCTTATTTTAAAGTCAGAACCTAGTTCTTTAACTACATCTTGCACTACATAAGAAATTTGTTCTACAGTTTGTTTTATTAATGTGTGAAATAACTCTCTCTGTTCAGAATGAGAGTTCACAGCTAATTGCTTTTTTCTGATGCTCTCTAAAATAGTTTCAATTTTATTATCTTTCTGATTTTCTGATTCTAGAATATCTATCAAAGCTTCTTTAAGTGCAGGAATAGACTGCCAGTGATAGTCAATTATTACATCAAAAGCTATATCAAAAATTCTATTTTTCTTGGTTAGTATAGATTCAGATAAAACCGATAAAATCTGTTTAATTTCTTCTCTTTGATGTGGTTTTTTTCCGTCAGAGTCTAAAAAGGTAGTAGGGTTTTTTCCCGTAATAATAAAAAACAAAATTCCACAAATTTGCGTTATATCTGACCTAAAGTCTCGTTGCCAACTACTTTTTTCTAAAAGTTCTGGAAGTGAGATAAATCTATTTCCTAGTTGTTGCCCTGTGAGTGTTAAGCTAGTGTCATAATCATCAACTTTATTGAATGAAATCCCAAAATCTATTAACACTGGATTGTTTATATCATTATTTTTAACCATAATATTGTCTTGTATGCTCATTGTTTTCTCTTTTATGGCTTCAAACAAAGTTGTACCAGGCACAAATTCAGTTACCATATAAAGAGGAGTATCTGAATCAAAAAGATGCTAATTTGAATCAAATATTTTTGGTATCCCTGAATGATTTAGTGTCTTTAAAGCAGCAACTTCTCTGTACATCCTTCCACGTCTTTCATTGTCTTTTTGATTATTAAGTTTTTTCAGAACATATTGATTGGATGGAAACACATCTTTTCTACGTTTTACTGAAAAAGTTTGACCCTGCCCACCACTACCAATTCGTTTAATAATTTCCCAGTTTTCATCCCAAGGTTGATTCTTCTTTTTGTTCATAGTAAATATCAATATATTGCATTTAATTTAGAATAAAAAAATGTAGAATTGATAATTAAAGGTAAATTTACCAATTCTAAATTCAGAATTCTAAATTCAGAATTCTATTTTATTCTTGGTACAGGAATTAACATGGAAACTTGCTGCCGATATTCCTGATATAAATTTCCATAAATAGAAATCATATCCATCTCTTCTAATTTAATACCTACTAACATATAAATAGTTGTACCCAGGGCAAAAATCAAATGAGAAAATGTCATAGTTGGAGCTGCCCAAAAAGCAATAACAAAACCCAAAATAATCGGGTGGCGAATATATTTGTAAAACCCTGGAGTTCTAAATCCTAAATATTCATATTCCTGACTGCGCAAATATAAATAGACTTGTCGCAACCCAAATAAATCAAAATGGTTAATCATAAAAGTGCTGAGGAAAACAATTAACCACCCCAAAGCAAAAATGCCATAAATAATATTAGAAGCAATCGGACTTTGTATATTCCAAATAATTCCACCAAGAGAATGCCATTGCCAAAATAACAGTAATAATGCCAGACTTGCCATTAAAACATAAGTGCTACGTTCAATCGGATGTGGAATAATTTTCGTCCACCATTTCTTGAAACTTTGACGTGCCATAAGACTATGTTGAATAGCAAACAAACCGAGTAATAAAATATCAATTAATATCCCGTTAATCAGAGAACCATCAAAATCGGAATCTAGTGTTTTTGGTACTATTAAGTTGCCGACAAAACCAATGCTGTACAGAATAGTTATCATTGAGATTAAATAACAAACTACACCATAGATAAATGCTAGTATTCTACTCATATTTCTCTGATAAAATATCCATTACTTTATAGAAATAAATGAAATTATTTTTTACTCTAGTATTTCACGAAAAACTTCTAAGTATTTTTCATATACTTTAGTCTTAAAACAAACAAGAACAACCTTTTCAATAGATTTACTTTCCAATAAAAATTGCATAACTTCAGTTATAGCTATTCTTGCTGCTACTTCCACCGGAAAAAATAAACCACCAGTAGCAATAGCAGGAAAAGCAATTGTTTTTATAGCATATTTTTCTGCTAAAGCTAAACTATTTTCATAACATCTCATCAGTGTATTCTTCTCTCCGAAAACTCCAGCTCGCCATCTAGCTGCAACTGGTTGTAAAAACTGAAAGAGGCTAAAACTAGCTCCAAAGGAAATTATTATTATTATTCCCTTCAATTCTAGTTTTAACCTCTTTATTTAAGACTCAGCAATAGTACAATTAGCGTTTGATATTCCCTAAACTCCAAAAATGCTAGGTATAAGAAACTGGTGCAAGCAATTATTAATTATTAATTATTAATTATTAATTATTAATTACCTAACACCTTCTTCATCCCATTAACTGAGGTTCCAAAAGTCGAGTTAGACAAGTTTTTTGGTAACTGGTCATAAAAGTATCTAATGTCCGTAAAAAATCTTCCCGTACCTGGAAATGATCCACTCGATTCACTACTTGGCCATTTTCAAATAAAATCAGGGTAGGCAAAGTTCTGAGTTGATATTTACTAGCAAGCTTTAAACTTTCGTCAGCATTCACCCCCACCAGCTTTAAGTGGCCATTCCATTCAGACTGAAATTGAATTAATTGGGGGACAATCATTTTACATAGGCCACACCACGGTGCCCAAAAATTTACTAAAACCGGGTTAGAGGCATCTAACACCTCTTTTTTAAAAGTTTTTTCGTTAATTGACAAAAGCATGGCTTCTCGATCTGAGTTAATTAAATTTTTTATATCCTGGGATCATGCTACCAGTCTACGCTCCCAGTTGCACGGATTAGTAGTGGATGAGCTTGCCAAAGTAATAAGATAAAAACAGCTATTCCGACATAGGCCCATCGGAAAAACTCCTGTAACTGTAGAGTTTGACGTCCTTGGATAATAGCGACAAAAGGTATAACCGATGTGCGAAACTTTAACTTTTCAAAAGATTCACCAAAACGCTGTTGAAGTCGTCGATCCCCATGCCATACACCAAACAAATGATGGAGTATGAGGCCAAAAGATGTTACTAAGGTAAAACTTGTCCCTAACCAAAGAGTATGGGCAATACACCAAATTACTTGGCCGACCATTTGAGGATGGCGGGTAATCCGAATAATACCTGTTTCATAGAGATGGACTTGGGGTTTTTGAATTGCAGCAATTTCTAAAAGATTGAATGTAGAGGGATAGAGAAAGATAAATGAAATTGCTGATAGTATCCAGACTATAGGCTTAACTATTGGGACACCTTGCAGTTGCCATAACTGCAACCCATCGTAACGGTGGTTGAAAAAGTAAATAATCAGAATTACTGCTAGTGGTAGACTGACCAGAGCAAATAAGATGCGATAGGGTCTAGGACCAATTTTGGTTTCGGCCCACGGTCGGAGGGCTGCCAAACCACTATGAGCGGTGGCAAAACTTAGCAGTAACCCCAACATAATTAAATGGCTAGGGGTTAACCAATCATTAGACATGGGTATTATGGGACATTGATAATAAAAGTTAACTTTTGGAGGAATCCTCCAGCAGTATGCTGAAGGGACGTAATGCCAACCCCTTGAGTGGGGAAGGAAATGCGGTGAGTGTAGAGTTTGATTTTCCCAATAAATTATTGATTCCCTAGCTCAGGAATTTGGAAATCAAAGGTCTTCAACTCTTAACCTCTGTCTTAAGGACTTTTGTCCCTGATTCAGTTTAATCTAAACAGGACAATCAGAGCTTGATTAACTAACAAGATTGAAGATATGGAGCATGGAGTTAACGAAGTCAGAAGTCAGAAGTATATTTTTGTAACGGAGATTTGAGCTTCGCTCCAAAAATATTTCGCCTTAAAAGGCGGGTTTACGCGACCCAATTATTTTGATAATTTTAATTTCTTCCTGATTTAATAAAATAAGTAACTTAAATGCAAACCAATTTAAGACAGAAAAACACTGTAAATTCAAACTTGTTAACACTTTTCCACTCTCTACTTGCTCTGGAAAGACCTACCGAGTCAAATCAAATACCATTAAGCAATTTGCCCATTTGCTAACTCTTTGGGCGTTAACTTCCTCAATTTCTTTTTCCTTTAACAATATGTCTGAGCTTCCTTTCACCCTAGACCAATTACGCATTCTCAAGGCGATCGCTGCTGAAGGTAGTTTTAAACGAGCTGCCGATAGTTTGTTTGTTTCTCAACCAGCGGTTAGTTTACAGGTACAAAATTTAGAGCGACAGTTGAATGTACCTTTATTCGACCGGGGTGGCCGCCGGGCACAATTAACTGAAGCTGGTCATTTGCTACTTACTTATGGTGAGAAAATATTATCTTTGTGTCAAGAAACTTGCCGAGCTATTGAGGATTTACAAAACCTTCAGGGTGGTACTTTAATTGTTGGTGCTTCTCAAACTACTGGTACTTATTTACTACCCCGAATGATTGGGATGTTTAGGCAAAAATATCCTGATGTAGCTGTGCAGTTACACGTTCATTCTACTCGTCGTACTGCTTGGAGTGTTGCTAATGGACAAATAGATTTAGCTATTGTTGGGGGTGAAGTTCCTCCAGAGTTACAAGAGTCTTTGGAAGTTATACCTTATGCTGAAGATGAGTTGGCTTTAATTTTGCCTGTTTCTCATTCTTTGGCAGAAAAGGAGACTATTCAAAAGGATGATTTGTATCATTTAAATTTTATTACTCTAGATTCTCAATCTACTATTCGTAAGGTAATTGATCAGGTATTATCCCGTAGTGGTATTGATACTCGCCGTCTGAAAGTGGAGATGGAATTAAATTCAATTGAGGCAATTAAGAATGCTGTTCAATCTGGTTTGGGGGTAGCTTTTGTTTCTGTTTCAGCTATTGAGAAAGACTTACAAATTGGGGTTTTGACTACGGCTAAAATAGAGCAGATAGTTGTCAATAGAATATTATCGGTTATTTATAATCCTAATCGTTACCGCTCTAAAGCTGCCGAGGCTTTTAGTAAGGAAATTTTACCTTTGTTTTCTAGTCTCAATTTTAATCCAGATAAGATTAAACCTTTATCTAAAGAAATACAGCCTATAGAGATAGTAACAAATAATGTTAGTGAAACTTGAATATCGACTATTAATGGAGAATTTTTGAATCAATTATCAGTAATACAATTTTCCAAAAATAATATTATGAATAATTTGGGTGATTAAAAGATAGGTGCAGGAGATGTCCCTTTGACTCAAAAGATAAGTTCCGACCTAAAAAATGATATCGAAGCTATTTATTCTGACTTAGTCCTCATAACTCCTAAGAAATAGTCTACCTAATTTGTAACAAATATTTATCAAACTGGTATAAGTGTTTCGGCATTTAAACTTTATCTCTCAATGGGCGGTTAAGGGAACACCAGAGATGAGAAAACTGTCTGAGGGAATATAGAATCTCAATGGGTATTAGTTGAGTTCCAGTTCAAATTTTCCTATCAACTGGAGTTACAAACAATTAACTGATAATTGAATAATTGGCATCTTAAACCCAGGGTTAAAAATATAGATAACAAGTTCAGTTTATACTCATAGATTTATAATTTAATAATGAATATAAATTCACCAAGTTTATTATTTGAAAAACTCAATAAATATAGAAGAAGATTCAGCAAATTTTGCTCGCAATAAAGATTAATTGGCTCGAGTATATTTGATGTTTGCTAGAATAACAATTTTTTCACATTCTTAGAGCTGATTTATAAAGTAAATATTAAGAGGATAAATACTTTACATTGTAAGGGTTTGACACTATCTAAGCCCCAATGGCATAACTTTTGAAAAACCCATGCTAGAAATGGAATTCAGCTCAGTTTACAAATAAGCTCTAAGATCGGAGACGAGAAAATGCCTAAATAAAAATGATAATCAAGGTCAAGATACAAACATGGATTCTATAAATTGATAGTGAAGCTGTTCAACCGGATTTGATATTAGACAAATTTTTGACATAATTAATAACTTCTGGAAAAAAAGTCAAAAAATCCGACTCAATTTCAGTATAATTTTTAATCAGTTCATTTCCAGCAGTAGCAAGATTATTTTCTCTCTTCAAACGTTTAGATAAACGGACAAAACTTAAGTTAATCCCTGATAAGTTTTTGTAGGAACTAAGCCAATTTTCAGATATAATTTTAGGTAATATTTTTTGTAATCTATCAGGTAAAATTTCCTGATTTTTTTGCAAAATAATATATATTTTTTGCACAAATACATCTAAGTTTTCATATGCAAATAAGTTCCAGTGATTGGCTAAAAAATGGTCATAACAAATATCAATAATTATTCCTGCTAAACGTCTATGACTATTACTAATACGATTTTTACTTCTCAAATATATTGGATGAGTATCAGTAAAGCAATCAACTTGACGATGAGTTTTGATTCCTTGAATAATTTCATGGCTATAAATAGTTTCATATTGTTCTAGATACCCTTTGACAAAATCACCTAATAAATTTCCTATTTGTGATTCGGGAGTATTTTTCGCTAAAAATAAATGAGCTAGATAGTTCATAAGTAGATAGTTATATCATTTTCAAGTAAAGTACATAGCAGTTATAGCAGAAGGAAGAAAGAAAAAGTAATAAGGAAGAAGAAAAAATCTGGCGTTGTCTAAGTTTTAAGCTTTTGATATGTCCTAATATGAAATACCAAAATTTTTGCTACAAATACGCACGGCTGTTTCAAGGAGTCAGTCCTCAGTCCTAAGTAGGAATAGCCTACATATCATTTATTAGACTCAAACTCTGTTTTTAGTCAAATCAATATTTCTGGGTAAAGTTTTTTAACTAGCTAAATTATTCGTAGCATTCTTTTTTATCTTTCATATAACCTTTCCTTCAACTACTATATATTTTGATTTTATATAAAATCTCTATTGGAATTCAAGAATAGATCACAGTAATAGGAGTTTCAGACTTTATTCTCTATTTTTTGTTTTTGACAAATCCTGTACATCAAGAGTGTATAAATATCAATATTAATTAATATTAGAAATCTCTATCAACTAAGAAAGAGGAAACAGATAACAGGAATAAATAATTGACAATTTATAAATAAGAATTGCTTTGATTTTTGATTTTTGGAGAAGTCTATTGCCTAGATTTTATGATTAAATTTTGAAATACTTCCAATCATATCTATGTTAAAGCAAAGTTAAACTGCTCAGGATAATTTATACAAAAACCAATATCTATTGAAATAAGTTAGAAATGACGATTGACGTTATTAGCTAACAGCTTATACAATAAATCAAAATTATGATGATTAAACTACCCTAGATTTTTCCGAAGCTCTTTCATAAATTAAGTGGATTTTGTAGCATGGCAAACACTCTAGAATCTATTATTAATCTACCGAAGCTAAATTCTGAATCTACCCTCAGAGAATTACCACTGACTGATTTTCAAGTAAGTCCGATGACTTCCCTAGAATTAGTTGAATATCAGTTTAATCAACAACCTGACTTATCTGGAGTTATAGTTGCTTCCGATGAAAAGTTTTTTGGCATGATTTCTCGACGCTACTTTCATGAACAAATGAGTTCTCGTTATGGAAGAGAACTATTTATCAAACGTCCTATTCAATATTTTTTAAAAGCTACTCCAACTAAATATTTAGATAACTGTTTGGTATTACTTTCTGAAGAAAAAATTAATTTAGCTGTACAAATAGCACTAAACCGTTCTGAAGAAACTGTATATGAACCACTAGTAATTCAATTCGTAAACAAAAAAAATCCTAATTGTTATATTTATTTTTTACTTAATTTTCAAACTTTAATCCTGGCTCAATCTCATCTACTTAGAGAAGTCAATAATGAGTTATCTCGCCAGAAAAGTTCTGCTAAAAATTATTTGATTCAGCTCAAACATAAACAGCAAAAACTCCAACAACATACGGCAGAATTACAAACGCAAAAACAAGAAATTTTAGCTAGACACAAGTTATTAGAAATACAGCAAAATGACTTAATTAGTCAATCACAACAAATTCATAACCTTAACCGCAGACTGAAAGAAATTACTGGTTTTATTTCTCAGGAAGGAAAAAAAGCATTTTATGCAACATTTGAAGGAGTACAAAAAATTAACAAAAATATGAATGAAATTGTCAATATTGGTCACTTGTTCACCAATGAACTTAAACTAATTAACTCTGCATCCCATCAAATTGAAACAATTAGTAAGCAAGCAAAACATTTGGCAATACAAGCTGCTATTGTTGCTGGTCATTCAAATTCTCAACTTAGTGGTTTCAGTCATATTACTAACGAGATTGGAAAATTGGTGAATGAAACTTCACAAGCAGGTCGTCAAATGAATTTAGTAGCTAATAACTTAATGAGGAAAATTTCTGAACTTAACAATTTAGCTGAAACTGGTAAGCAAACCGCTCAGTCTCTAGTAGAAAATAATCAACGTTCTGAGATAACATTAGATGAGTTAGAAAAATTAATTCAACAACCAAACTTGGATCGAGCAGCAGTAAATTCCTCTGCTGTTACACAAGGTAGCAAAATTACTGATATTTCTCAAGAAAATCTGTATCAAGATAAAAATATAGTCAATAACCATCAAGAAAAGTTTGAGGAAAAAAATACAGATCTTTCTGAATTGCAAATGCAAATATTGAATAATCAAAAAGATCAAGAAAAATTGATACAATAAATTCGTTCTACTTTAAATAAAAAAAAATTGATATTTAGTTAGATTGAGTTGACAAAAAAATAACTAACTTGATAGAAGATGTAGCCAGTTTAAGTGAATCTTCAACAATTAATAATTAATAATTACTTCTCCTGAAAATAATAGCATTGGTGAAAAGTATTTTTTTCTTTATTTCTTTTTCAATGATATCAAATACGTTTGATTGGATATAAAAAAATTATCGAATCGTCATAACTAATAAATCTTTGTGATTCTCTCTCCTTCTGACTCCTAAAGACTTAACTAATCTATAACTGTTTAACCGGATTTAATATGAAAAGGTTTTCAACCTTAATTATTCGGTAAAAAAATCTCAAATTCTACCCCTGTTTATTTATTTGAAATTTTCTAGAATAACTAAAGTATAACTTCTATAGTTAATGAACAAGATGCAAATTATTGTTACTCCAAATCACTTTCTTTATCAAGATGTACAACTATATCATCTTAAACTTCGAGGTATTAGTAATCAAGCTACTGGATATTTATATTGCAAAAATAATGAAACTATTAGTAGAGCTACCTCTATGGATAAAATTCAGTTAGAAGGACTTTGTAAGATTAAACAAGTTATTGCTCTACGGCAGCGAGCAGTTATAGATATTGCACCTATTCTAGAAGCACATAACTGGGAAATAATCCCTATTTCAGAAGATCAAACTAATAACTAATAGATACATTATTTCATTTTCCTTTTCCCTGTATCCAATCATTAATCATTTGAGGACAACTAGCTAAAGACTCTGCTAAGGATGCAAATTCGACCAAAGGTAAAGGACGATTAAATACATAACCTTGAAGTTCATCGCACTGATTTTTAACTAAAAAAGCCAATTCTTCTTCAGTCTCAACTCCTTCAGCAATAACTCGTATATTTAATTTGTGAGCCATAGAAATAATTGCTGATACTATAACTTGGTTAGCAGGATTACTGTTTATTTTACTAATAAAATTTTGATTGATTTTTATACCATCAATGGGGAATTTTTGTAGATAACTTAAGGAACAATAACCAGTACCGAAATCATCTATAGAAATTTGAATGCCTAAACTTTTTAAACCATGTAAACTTCGTATAGCCTTTGTTTCATTTGTAATCAAAATACTTTCATTAAAATCTAACTCGACGTAATTAGGAGCTAGACCGCTATTTAAAAGAACTTTAACTAATTTTTGACGTAAATCTAATTTATTTAACTGGCGATCAGATATGTTGACTCCTACTCGTATTTTTCCTAACCCAATATCCTGCAAAGCTTTAACATTTTCACAAGCAGTCTTCAACACAAATTCACCTATTGGTTCAATTAATCCTGTTTCTTCTGCTAGGGGTAAAAATTGTCTTGGTAATATTATAGACCCATCAGATTTTTGCCAGCGTAGTAGAGCTTCAGCACCTACAATTTGGCCTGTTTTTAAATTAATTATTGGTTGATAGTAAATCTTAAATTGTTTACTTGATAGTGCCGAATGTAAATCATTCTCTAACTGCAAAGTATGGCTGTTTTGATCTTTACCTACTTCATTATCAAAAAAATATTGATTATTGCCCTTTCTTCTGGCATACTCCATGGCTTTTCTAGCTTTTAAAAGTAATTGCCCCAGTTGTCTTCCATCAATAGGATAAAGAGCAATTCCAGCATTAGCACTAATCAAAAACTTTTGCTGTTTTAACACATAAGGTTCGACAAATTGCTGTATAATATTTTGAATTATACCTGTAATTTCTATCTTCTGATGAAGTGATTCTAGGATAATCACTAATTCATCTGTATTTAAGCGAGTTATCACGCTATTTTTACCAATAAATTTATTGATTCTTTTAGCTATATTTGTAACCAATAAATCACTCCAATCATATCCTAAGTCATCAATGCGCTTAAAGCGATTTATGCCTAAACAAATCACAGGAATAGTTAGTATAATTTTTTTTTCTTTTACATAATCTTGTGTTTTTAAATTTGCGATATTACTAATAATTTGATCGAATTTATCTGATAATAAAAGCCGATTACTTAAAATACTTGGATTTTCTTGATTAGTTAACTTATTAAGTTTATCTTTTACCGTTTCAATTTGCTGAACATACCGCGACTCTATATCTTGTTCGCCTTGATATTTCTGAAGGGCAATCTCAATTGTAGTTTTTAATGATTGAGGTTTAAACGGCTTCACTAGATATCCATAAGGTTCGGTTAACTTTGCCCGCCCTAATGTATTATCATCTGCATAAGCAGTCATATAAACAACAGGTATTTTTAATTGAGAGCGAATATACCCAGCAGCTTCAATACCATCTATATCTCCTTGAAGCATGATATCCATTAGTACTAAATTAGGATGTTTTTTTCTTGCAGTTTGAATAGCTTCTTCGCCAGAGTCTACAATTCCAAGTACTTCATATCCTAATTTCTTAAGATTTCTAGTAATATTTTCTGCGACAATAAGTTCATCTTCTATAATTAAAATTTTTGTAGGATATGTGGGAGTTTTAACAGAATATTCAGTGATATCCATCGAATTTTACCTGCATAAGTTGGATAATTTGATTGTATATACAATTATACTAACTCTCAAACTTTATGTGAAAAAAATGACATTGAAAAATTATCCTTAATAGCAGATAATTAGATTCTAAACACTATCTATATATATCATTTTTTTTCTTGATTTACTCTTGAATTTTGCTTCTTTTTTATCTTTAATATGGCATTATTTTATATGATTGATATTATAGTACTAATCTAATAGTAATTTTATCAGAAAAAGTCAAGTTATATCATGTCCGTTTAATAGTGGCCTGAAAAAAACCATCCTCTACCTTCAACAACAAATCTTTCTATTATCCCTGCTCACTTATTTATAAGTATTCAACCGAAAATGATACAATTCGTAAATACTATTTCTTTGAAATTTAGAATTTGAGAGGTTTTCTGTTCCCTAACTCCACCATAAATTATTATATATAATACCAATTCCCAAAAACAAAAATAATAGTATACTTCCTCAAGACTTTAGTGATTAAGCAATAAGTAAAGTTCAGCAATGTTTTTAACGATTCTAGACAAAGAGCGAAGATATCTTATTCGGTCGAATTCTACTCCCTACTCTCAAGAAGATGTAGCAAGAATAGGTGATATTGGGTATAATACTAGTAGATATTGAAGTGAATAAAGCTTAGGCTTGTCACTATTCATCATTTTTTTTACTTTCTTCAAAAGTTATTAATTACTTCCATTAATTCTTGCGGTCGATCAACTAAAGCATCTGGCTGATAATCGGATAATACTTCTCTAGAATTAAATCCCCAAGTCACCGCTATTACTTTAACCTTAGCTTTTTTGGAAGCACTAATATCTCTAACCTCATCTCCGATATAAACGATCTCTTCTGGTTGAATATTCTCCACTTTTAGATATTTTTTAATAACCTTATCTTTGCCAAAAAGTGTTGAGGCTGAAATTATAAAATCAAAGATTAATAAATCATATTTTTGCAAGACAAACTCTACATTTTTCTGACTATTAGAAGTAATTATTCCCAGTTGATAACCCTGCTGTTTCAGTTCTAATAAAATTTCTTGAATACCAGAAAACAACCTGACATTGTTAATTCCTTTTTGAAATTCTGCTCTAATTCTTCTCAATAAAAAAGGAACTTTAAAAATAGATATTCCTGACTGATTAATCACTTGTAGAGGGCTTAATTTTTCGATTTCTGGAATTTCTTCCTTCTTAGCTTGTTTATATCCAAATTCAACTGATAAATGATTTGTAATTGCAAAAATCAGATCAAAAGTATCTGCTAATGTACCATCAAAATCAAAAATAACTATTTTTATCATTATTATATAACAATTGCTAATTGCTTTCTGATTCTATCATTAACTATTACTCGAAAATGTCAATCAATCAACCTAATCTATGGCAGTGGATAACTTTGACTTTGACTTCATTAAAGATTAGCACAAGCATTTCGTCGTAGCATTTCTGGCTTAATACGTCGTAGTGCGGAAGCTGGAAACTGCTTATCCCAATCTTGTTGAGATATCTCTGCTAGTTCTGTTAACTTAGGAGTTACATTACCAGGATAAGGTTGAAAATCATCAATATTTGTCTTTTGAGCAAATCGTTCATTCCAAGGACAAACATCCTGACAAATATCACAACCCGCGACCCACCCTTTTAAATTTGATTTAATATATTCAGGTAGTTCAGGATTTCTATTTTCTATTGTGTGATAAGCAATACAAAGATTTGCATCAACAACAAAAGGTTCTACGATCGCATTAGTCGGACAAGCTTCCAGACAACGAGTGCAGCTACCACAATGTTGAGTATGAGGGCGATCGCTTGTCAACTCTAGGTTAGTTAACACTTCCCCCAAAAATACCCATGAACCGTATTCTCTAGTAATTAGATTACCATTTTTTGCTATCCAACCCAAACCTGCTTGTTGTGCCAATGGCTTTTCTGGCACTGGACCTGTATCTGCATAATACCTGGTTAAAATTTCCTTTTCTTGCTCCTGCAACCAGTTAGTCAGAGCTTTTAACTTTTGGTGCATGACTTTATGATAATCCCTACCCCACCCATAGCGAGAAATTTTACCTATTTCAGAATTTTCAGAATGTTGATGTAGCGTGTAATAGTTGAGCGCAACACAAATAATAGATTCAACCTCTGGCATCACTAGCTTCAAATTTTGACGTTTGGGGTTAGCCATCCATCTTAAGTCTGCTTGATAACCTTTGTTCAACCATGCCTGCAATCTTTCTGTGTCTGAACCTAACTCATTTACTGAAGCTATACCAACCTTGTGAAATCCTACTTCTAAGGCTTTCTGTTTGATTTGACTAATGCTAAGTGCAGATTTCATCGATACTAGCTAGATTTGTAAAATTTGTATTAATTTATAATATTTTAAATACCTTACATCATGTCCATTTAATTAGTTATAATAAAGTTCTTAGGTGGTAGGTGTAAATTCAAGTGAGAACACTGGAAACGGAGCATAAATTTGGGATATTCCTTCCAGAGCGCTTCAATAGAACATTTTTATGATACTTAATCATCCGAACATGGTATTAGTATTAATTGGTAACACAGATTGGCAAAACTGTATAATAATTTACGATACAACCACCATGAATTTTGAATTATACTTTGTTTTGAAACTTTTCAACTTGTCAATTTTATTTGCACCTATTAACAAAAAGTTACATAATGCCAAGCAAGGAGGCAGAGATTTGCAAGGCCATTTGATTTGAGATTAGCTAACATAAATATAAATCTCTAAGTTGCAGACATGACATATACTGCTGAATCTACAATGAAAATTTTTATCTGTAGTAACCCTAAAACTGTTGTTGAAACTACAGCTCAGTTCAATACTCTTAGTATTGATGAGCAACTAGCATTACTATGGTACATCTACACCAAAATTAGAATTAGACGCTCTGTTACACCTACAACCCCCGGTGCAGCACGCCTACAGTTGGCTGAAGGTTTGCTAAATGAGATTAAATATATGTTTCACGAAGAACAATTAGGAGTCATCCGTGACTTAGCTGCTAGCAAAAATAACCCTATTTCTCGTGCTTATGGTATACTAAGTGCTAATACTAAGCTAGCTTTCTGGTATCAACTAACAGAGTCCATTGAAGAAGGCGATATAGTTCCAATACCTACTTTTCATCAGCTCTCGGTTTCTGGAGCTCAAGTATTGACCTCTATAGAAGTATTAGATTTTGGTCAACAAATTACTGTATTACGCAACGTTGTAGCGAATATGGGTGTCGATCCTTTAGCTTAATTTTTGAGTAACATTCCCGAAACCTAATCTAATACCATATCTCAAAAAGTTTGCTATATATATTTGTAATGGGGAAATAGGGAGATAGAGAGATAGGGAGATGGTAATCAAATATAGCACTACTATTCAGAAAAGGTATAATATCATGTCTCTTTAAATACCCACAAATAACATTGATTAGGGGGCACCGGAGCAGTAGGGACGTTGCATGCAACATTCCTACGGAGTAGGGGGCAATTTGATAGATTCTCAAGATAATTTGAGAAGATCATTTTTACCCTTGTTTAATTAATGACACTTAATATAACGAAATACTTGCCGTAAAACCCTCTGATATTGGACAGTACAGAGCTAAACAATTACTGGTATTGAACAGCAAGTAGTTACTCGCTACTTTTAAACTTTTAATAACGATAATTTTGAAAGTACAGCAGTCGCCATTACTGTATTTGACTTATGAAATAGCTGCAAACTTGGGAATATAAATAATCAAACTTTTTCCTTCTTCCTTCTGCGTTTGCAGCAAGTCTATTTACTGCTAATATCATGTTCCCCCTCCGGGGGAGCTACGCTAACGGATAATCAGTTATAAAAAAACTTCTGGCCTTGAAGCTTTCTTTCCCTACTGCCTTCCTTCCTCCAAAGTGTAAGTATTCAACCGAACATGATATAATGGCTCACTGAATGATCTTCAAGATCCTATTATTAGTAGGAATGCGATCGCTTCCTATCTTCAGGAAGAAGATTAAAGTTATAGCAGTCGGAGTAAAGGTTAGGAGAAATCAAAAGCTTAAAACCCAGACAACGCAAGATTTTTCCTTCTTCCTTCTTCCTTCTTTCTTCTGCTATATACAAACTTATCCTTAAGCAGGAGTGAGCCAAGAGCTTGATGAAAGCGACGTAGAAGTTTAAGTCAGGGAAACAAAACTTCTTGATTTTAGGTAAATGTAGCTGGGAAATTTATTTTGAACCGTCAGTAGGAGCGAATAATTGCTCTTAGTTTAAAGCTGTTAGCTTATTCACAAAAGTTGTTAAAAAGCATTCAGCTTAAATTTATGCTGAAACCGAGGGAAATGCAATTTAAGAGGGGTTGAAATCCCTTTTAAATTATCCAGCATCTAACCTATAAGTCAGGGATTTTAACCCAAGCTGATAGCTGAAAGCTATTAGTCCAGAGCTAGTTAAATTTGTGTCCTCACACTAGATTTCATGTTAGATGATTCATTTCAAGCTGTAGTGGATACTTGCAATGAACGAGCTAACATTTGTTGTCCTAGTTCTATATGACTAGAAGCACACTTCCAGTCTGGATGACTTGTCATTAATAAACTTTCTAAAGTTTCTTTGTCAAATAGATGCCATACTAGCGATTTATTAAAATAGCATTCGACTGCATAGCAGTTTTGACTAATACAGTAAATATAACAAGTTTCGGAAGCTCTCTCAATTTTTATATGTGCCCCTGGTTCCAGGTCGCGAAATTGAAATATATTTTGTTTAAATTCATCTGTAGAAGACACTGTAAAACCGGGAATTACAGCCGTTAGTGCTTTTTCTCCATTGATATGAATCCAATAATTACGAGTAGGATCGATTCTTTCTAGCCAAGGAGATTCGTCATCTAGGCGATAACGAGGGGCTAAAGGAAAAAACATATTCATATAACAAACCTAATATATATATTTTAATGGTATCTAAATAAACCTTATTTTTATCTTGCGGTAGAGTATAGTTAGATGCAACCAAACTTAACAAAACTTATCAGGTTTATCATATATATAATAGAGTTGTCGCTAAAATAAAGGGAAAAAATCACTCTAACCTACACAGAGGAATAATTCTAAGCATTTTTGCCATCCAATAGCTACAATCCTTAAAGAACAAAGTTTTTGGGGGATTTTTAAGTTATAAAGCGACAAGTCTAATAGTTATCGCAATATTTTTTCAGTTGTGTAATACCAATTTCATCAAATATTGCCACACTCAGGGAACAGGAAACAGAGAATAGGGAACAGAGTTAAGGATAAACGTATGAAAAAAGAGAAAAAAAACTTAAAATTTTACAATAATCAAAGTAAATAAATATTGATAACAGATTTGATTTTATAGAAGTACTTTGACTTATCTCCAAAAATTAATCTTGATCAAAGAAAAAGCCTGACAACTTCAGTCTATTTCGTTGCATTATTTAGCTTGCAATCATGAAGCAAGTGCTTTATTGTACTTTTTCTGGTATGTCAGCTTGTAATTTTAAGCAGTTTCTACCATCTATCTGCAATGCATAATCTACACGATCCATTAATCTATTTATAATCAACCATCCATAACCACTTTCTTGTTTAGCTTCTGGTGTTGGTGGGTTATACTCTCCCAGACTATAACCCTTACCATAGTCCCAGATTTCTAAATCAATACCACCATCTTTGGCTTCTAAGCGTATTAATACTGGTAGATTAGGTTGGTCTTTATGAGCATGACGAATCACATTAGAATAAGCTTCTGCTAGAACCAAGCGTAAACGGTTGGATTGACGAGGCCAATCAATATGTTCTCCTAGCTCTACTTCTAAACTGCTCAATAACCACTGTTCAACAATAGTCAAAAAACGTAAGTCGCTTGGCACCTGAAGCTCGGTTTTCATAAATTCACAGAACCTCCAGAGATAGTATAGTTTGGTCATCTTCTTGAACTTGATTATTAGCTCGGATATAAGCTAATAAACTATTTAGGTCTATTTGGCTTTTGTGCTGTTTTAAAAGTTGCCATAAACCTTCTTGTTGCAGCATTACACGAGTTTGTTTTCCACTATCAGTAGCCTCTTGAACTACTGTAGCTTCAGTGATGCCATCACTTGTCAGTAGAAATACATCTCCTGAATTTAAGTCTATAGTACCTGCTTTTCCTTTCCATTTTGGCAATATTCCTAGAGGAATACCACGTTCCTTGAGGAAATTTGGTTTCACTTGATTAGAATCCTGATTTTCTGTACTTAGCAGTGCAGTTTGAGACCAAACCAAGGGATATATATGACCAGCATTAGCATAAGCTAATAATCCAGTTTCTGGTGTATAACGAGCCAAAACCATTGTAATGAAGCAATTGTTACTAATAAGGTCGTCACAGAGACCAGTATTAAGATTTTCCATTATTTCGTAAGGGTCTGGGGGATTTTCTTGAGAAAGTTCTCGTCGCATCACAGACATAGCACTTGCCATGAATAAAGCAGCGGGTACTCCCTTACCAGAAACATCTCCCAGTGCCAACCAGATGTCACCTTGAGAATGGGTATAAACTTCAAAGAAATCTCCTCCTACTTCTCTGGCAGGATAGCAGCAAGCTTGTATCTTTAATGTGTCAAATTCTGGCCAACTTTGAGGTAATAGGTTACTCTGTATCTGGCGGGCGACCTCTAGCTCATTACGCATTTGTTCTGCAAGTTCCCTGGTGCGTTGATAGAGTTTAGCCTGAGATAATGCTAATGCTCCTTGCTCCAGGACACTTTCTATCAATTCTATATCTTCTGAAGACCAAAATTTACTGCTATCTTGTTGATCAAGAGCTAAAACTGCTAGTAAGTCTTGTTGATAAATCAGGGGGATTATTAATTTACAAATGTTTTTATCTGAACTTTCTTCTAATTTGGTTTGACGACTTATTGCTACTTCCAAAAATTGTTCTGGAGTGAAAGGGAAGTTGTTTTGAGTAATTTCAGGGTTTTGATAAGAAAATGATTCAGGCATTAAGCGATCACCTTCTACTGGCCATAACTTACCTTCTGTTGCGTCAAAAGTCTGTCCCACTGTTTGAATGATTGTTGATAACATACTAGAGTAATCCAATGATTCTCTAATAGCACTCATTACTTCGTTTAGCATGGACTCTCGTCGCAAAGCACGAGTTAAGGCGTTAGTGCGTTGCCTGACAACTTTGTAGGTCTCTGAAGCTTGTTGTACTACAGCCTTGAGTTCTTCTGGATTCCAAGGCTTTGTGATATACTTAAATACTTTTCCTGAGTTAATTGCTTCTACTAAGTCTTCTACATCTGTATAGCCTGTAAGTAGAATCCTAACTGTATTTGGATATTTTTCTAATGTTCTGCCTAAAAACTCTGTACCATTCATTTCTGGCATTCTTTGGTCAGAGATAATCAGTGCCATTTCTCCTTCTTTTTCCAAAACTTTCATGGCGCTGAAGGCACTATCTGCTTTATATACTTTAAAGTCTCGCCGAAACGTCCTATACAACAAATCTAGGTTGTCTGGTTCGTCATCGACTACCATCAATTTTAATTTCCCCTCTCCCCGACTCATGCTATGCCTTACTCCCAGACAATTTTTCAAATTTTATACTCTCCGGTTGGCCTTAATAGCTTCAATCTAATTTATTAATGTATATTTTTTAGAATAAATAGCCTTGAGTTGACATACTCCCGACGTTGCGCTTACGCGACATGACGAACGCGGGATTCTTCAGTTAGGGAAACCCTAACCGCTGTTTTGATAGAGGTGATGTCCTCCCCCTGTATTGATAACAATCCAACCCACCCCCATCCCCTCCCGGGAGGGGAGCTAGAGGGGTGGGTGAGTTATAGTCCCTGTCTACTTCTTGTCCACACTTAGGACATGAATGCCAACGCTCTGATAAGCTTTTAGAGACTTTGTTCAAACATTCCCAACAATGTTGAGATGTACCTTTTGGGTCTACGCATGATAATTCCTTGCCGAGTTTCCAGGCAACATATTCTAGAACCTGAACAAACTGGCCAAATGCTGCATCCTGCAAAGACTTATTTAATCCTGACTTAGCTGATTGACCATTTGGTAAGAATTGACCATTATCTCCTAATTTAGCTTTGCAACGTCGAACTAGGTTAGATATTTGTAGAAGAGCTACAAATATCACACTTACATCTGAAAACAGGTGATAAGCCAGCTTGATTTGTTAATTATTTATGGATTTTTATACTTAAGATTAACCAATTTTTTCTGCCAATCTAAGTTTAGCAGAACGTGCCCGTGGATTTAATGTTGTTTCACGATCTTGGGCTTGGATGGGCTTTTTTGTCAATACTTGCAAAACAGATGAACTTCTTAAACTATGTTTAACTAAACGATCTTCTAAACTATGAAAACTAATAATTCCAATTCTACCTCCTGGTTTGAGCCAATTAGGGGCATTCTCTAGAAAAGTTTCTAGGGCAGTAAGTTCTTGATTTACTTGTATTCTTAAAGCTTGAAAAACACGAGTGGCGGGGTGTATCCTACCATAACGGTATTTGCGAGGTACACAGTGGGCGATCGCTTCTGCCAACTCGGTTGTTGTTTGAAAAGGACGATGTTCTACTATTCTTCTGGCAATACGTCGTGACAAACGCTCTTCCCCGTAGGTATAAAAAATATTTGCTAATTTGGTTTCTTCCCAAGAATTAACTATTTCGGCTGCAGTCAGAGATTGCTGTCGGTTCATCCGCATATCTAACTTAGCTTCATGCCGGAAACTGAACCCTCGTTCTGGGGTATCCAATTGCACCGAACTTACACCCAAATCAGCTATTATACCATCAAATTCAAGATTTTTTGGCTCATAATCAGCAAAATTTCCGTGCCAAAATTGAATATTGGAGTTTTCAAGGGCCAGCAAAGTTTGACAATAGGCGATCGCTTGTTCATCTTGGTCAATAGCTACTACTTTAACATTTGGGGCTGTAGCTAAAATTGACTGAGTATGGCCACCAAATCCTACTGTTGCATCTAAGTAAAGACCTCTTGGAGATATTGCCAAACCTTGGGTTAACTCGGCACTCAGAACAGGTATATGGTTCATCAAGTTAGAAGTCTATTGGAAAAATTTACATTAGACTTGTTGGGAAATAATAACTGATACTGCTCAAAAGCTTAGAATATAATGCTTTAAGTGATTGAAGCATATCCATTTTAACTCATAAAGGTTTTAGTCGCTTTTTAGCTTAATTTCCAACAAGTATGTTCCGTTAGTTAAAACACTATATATAGTGTGGCACTATAGTTTTGAATTAATATATGTAGTCTCTTAACAGAAATTATATCTGCTTAAACTAACTAGCTATCCCTTTAACGAAGTCAGAAGTCAGAAGTTAGATAGGCGAGAGCGTCGGATTGGTGACCTATAGAAGTTATTTTTGTAAGAGGGATGTAAGCCGCACTCCAAAAATATTTCGCCTTAAAAGGGGGGGTTGCGTGACCCAATTATTTTGATAATTTAAGAGTAGTAACAGAATATAAATACAAGCAATAATAATAACATTTAGCCTAAACCCATTTACAGTCTCACAATATAATTGGGCTGAAATAAAAACAGGTCACTATAGAGAAGAATCAACATGAGCAAAATTGAAACCAGAACCGAACCCATGGTCATTAACATGGGACCCCACCATCCCTCAATGCACGGCGTATTGCGGTTAATTGTCACCTTAGATGGGGAAGATGTAGTTGACTGTGAACCTGTGATTGGCTACTTACACAGGGGCATGGAAAAGATTGCCGAAAACCGCACTAATACAATGTTTGTCCCTTATGTTAGTCGTTGGGATTATGCTGCGGGAATGTTTAATGAGGCCGTAACGGTGAATGCTCCGGAACAATTGGCCGATATTAAAGTCCCCAAACGGGCTAGCTATATCCGGGTAATTATGCTGGAACTAAACCGGATTGCTAATCACCTCTTGTGGCTTGGCCCATTCTTGGCTGATGTTGGTGCCCAAACTCCTTTCTTCTATATTTTCCGGGAACGGGAAATGATTTATGACTTGTGGGAAGCTGCTACAGGTTATCGGATGGTGAATAATAACTACTTCCGTATTGGTGGGGTCGCTGCTGACTTACCTTATGGTTGGGTAGATAAGTGTGAAGACTTTTGCGATTACTTTATGCCAAAGGTTGATGAGTATGAACGCTTAATTACAAATAATCCTATTTTCCGTCGCAGGATTACGGGATTAGGTGTAATTAGTAGGGAAGAGGCGATTAACTGGGGGCTTTCTGGTCCAATGTTGCGTGCTTCAGGTGTTAAATGGGACTTACGGAAGGTTGACCACTATGAATGTTACGACGATTTCGACTGGGATGTTCATTGGGAAAAAGATGGGGATTGTTTGGCCCGATATTTTGTGCGTATTCGGGAAATGCGGGAGTCGGTCAAGATTATTCGTCAAGCAATAAAGGGACTTCCTGGGGGACCTTACGAAAATCTGGAAGCAAAACGGATGGCTGGAGGGCCTAAGTCTGAGTGGAATGGTTTTGATTATCAATTTTTAGGTAAGAAAATATCTCCTACTTTTAAGATTCCTGAAGGTGAGCATTATGTTCGGATTGAAAGTGGTAAGGGAGAGATTGGGATTTATATTATTGGTGATAATAGTCCTTTCCCTTGGCGTTTTAAAATTCGGGCTGCTGATTTTGTGAATTTACAGGTTTTTCCTCATATTTTGCAAGGTGCAAAAGTGGCAGATATTGTTGCTATTTTGGGTAGTATTGACATTATTATGGGGTCTGTAGATCGATAGTTAATTTATTTAAAATAAGGGAGTAGGGAATTTTTTCTTTATTCCCTTTTTTTTAGGTTTTAGGTGATAGGTTTTAGGTTTTAGGTTTTATAGCAATGAGCGCTGGCATCTTTACATATTACATAAATATTGATAATGTAACATAAAAGTAACTGTATGAGCTGTATTTTTCATAAATTAGGCGATCGCTAAAGGTTAAAGTTTTAAGGATGCGTATGACAACTACCTTACAACAGCGTGAAAACGCCAACGTATGGGAAAAGTTCTGTAGCTGGATCACCAGCACAGACAATCGTTTATACATCGGTTGGTTCGGTGTATTAATGATCCCCACCCTTCTCACAGCTACTATCTGCTACATCATCGCATTTGTAGCAGCTCCTCCAGTAGACATTGATGGTATCCGCGAACCCGTCGCTGGTTCCTTAATGTTCGGAAACAACATCATTTCCGGTGCAGTAGTACCTTCCTCTAACGCTATCGGTCTACACTTCTATCCTATCTGGGAAGCAGCAAGTTTGGATGAGTGGCTATACAACGGTGGCCCATACCAGCTAGTAATCTTCCACTTCCTCATTGGCGTATTCTGCTACATGGGTCGTGAGTGGGAATTATCCTACCGCTTAGGTATGCGTCCTTGGATCTGTGTTGCTTACTCTGCTCCAGTAGCAGCAGCAACAGCAGTATTCTTAATCTATCCTATTGGACAAGGAAGCTTCTCTGATGGAATGCCTTTAGGAATCTCTGGAACATTCAACTTCATGTTGGTATTCCAAGCAGAGCACAACATATTAATGCACCCATTCCACATGTTAGGTGTAGCAGGTGTATTCGGTGGTTCATTGTTCAGTGCAATGCACGGTTCTTTGGTAACATCCAGCTTAGTACGTGAGACAACAGAAACTGAGTCTCAAAACTACGGTTACAAGTTCGGTCAAGAAGAAGAAACTTATAACATCGTAGCAGCTCACGGCTACTTCGGTCGTTTAATCTTCCAATATGCATCATTCAACAACAGCCGTTCCTTACACTTCTTCTTAGGAGCATGGCCAGTAGTAGGAATTTGGTTCACCGCTCTAGGTGTATCAACAATGGCCTTCAACTTGAATGGTTTCAACTTCAACCAGTCGATCATCGATTCTAGTGGTCGTGTGGTAAATACTTGGGCAGACATCATTAACCGGGCTAACTTAGGAATGGAAGTAATGCACGAGCGTAATGCTCACAACTTCCCTCTAGATTTGGCTGCTGTAGAAGCTCCTTCTATCAATGGTTAATTT
>NZ_JAAHGU010000100.1:0-27258 GCF_010692685.1 Okeania sp. SIO2F5
ATTCATACAATGTTCCATACTCAACGTGATGATTCAAAATGGTAAACCCCAGAGCTACAAAGTAGAAATCTAGTTAACTTCCAACTAAGGGAGTTTTTGGCGATCGCTACTTTCATGCAACAAAGCCCCCTTATTTTATAGTTTACTTTTGCAAGAGGTCTCATAGACAGAAGTTAAATGAATCATTGCCTAGTTTGAATTCGTTTGGATAACAAATAATATTGTCGGACGACTAGATACACCCCAGTCAAAACCTGCAAGGGAGTTAACATAGCCAAGGTTTCGGGTTCGGCAAATAATAGCAGTCAATCTTTGCGAATAGAAGCTAAAACAATAGGCAATGAGGCTTCAGGGGGTAAATTAAACCATCCCATCAAAGGGTTAATAATATTGGCTAAAGCTGCGATCGCTCCTAACTAATTCAACACAGAAGCAATAACAGTGATAACTAAAAAGATGGGAATTGCATTGAACAAAAATTGATTAATAGTTGACTTAGCTTCGCGCCAAATTACTAACGAATCAGGAAATTCTTTGACTCTTCAGTTTGATCGTGTCTTATCCATTAAGCAGAACTCTAACTTGTGATTGTATTGTATTGCACATCAGTAATTCATGTAGGAAAGCCATTTATTGGACAATTCACGGAAGCCAGAAGTCAGAATATAGAATTTAATATGCCTATTTAAGCGAAGTTGATATAATTTTTCAAACATCAATCACTTAATGCCTTGGCCAAAGCATGGATAAACAATCAATATCAACAGGCTTAATTGCCGGACTAGCAGCTACTCTGTTTTTCAGCATTAGCTTTAGCCTCCTAGAATATACAATAAAATTAAGTATTGTATTGGGTGTAATTGCAGGCATTTCTGCTGGTTTATTAGGGTATTGGTCACAAATAGAATCAATACCAGAAATTCCAGAGAAAACAAATACTGAACCTATAGATTCCCCAAAACCACCAAAACCACCAAAACCACTTAATACATGGCCTAAAACACCTAGAGAACGTAGCGGTGTTTCTATCTTAAGTTGGCTTTCAAGGTCAAGTCAAGTTTCTTCCAGAAGATATCAAAAATCTCGAAAAAAATACTAATCTTTCACTTCTAATGTTTTTGTTTTTTTCTAAATTACTCCCTTTATTTATCTATCCTTTGGGGTTATCTTGCTTGCTAATGCTGATAGCTTTTATTTTATTGTGGTGGTATCCTAAATGGTCAGCATTAGTAATTTTTCTGGCATTTACAGTAACATTTATGTTTAGTAATTCGTGGATTTCTCAAGGACTTATTAAATCCTTAGAATGGCAAAATTTACCGCCGAAAGAATTACCTTCAGCAGAAGCAATTGTAGTCTTAGGTGGTGGAATTAAACCTGCAAATTCACCCCGACCTTGGGTAGATTTTAGTGAAGCAGGTGATCGCATTTTACATGGAATAAGATTATATCAGCAGGGTAAAGCACCTTTAATTATATTAAGTGGTGGTAGAGTTGATTGGAAAGATGGAGGGAACCCTGAGTCTGGAGATATGGCAGAAATTGCTGAAACTATGGGAGTACCAAAAACAGCAATTTTACAAGATACAGACTCTCTAAATACTTATCAAAATGCTGTTAATGTCAAACAAATTTTAGAGAAAAATGAAATTAAAGGCAATGTTTTGTTAGTAACTTCAGCACTGCATACTCCTCGCTCAATATCAATCTTCAAAAAACAGAAAATATCAGTAATTCCAGCACCAACAGATTTTTTAGTTACTGAAAGAGATTTACAAGAAATACAAGATAGTTGGCAAGGTTTTCTGTTAAATATTATTCCTGATGCTGCAAATTTACAAAATTCTACTAAAGCTTTAAAAGAATATATAGGTATAATAGTATATCGTCTGCGAGGGTGGTTATAATATATTTTTTTGTAGTCAGTAGTTAGCATGAAACAAAGGATTTAATATATAGCAATATTGTCTGAATTGCAAGATATTGTAGATTTTTAGGGAATAGTCAATTCAGTTATCAGTTATCAGTTAGCCTTTTTACAGAGGAGTTAGTGGGACTTACACAAAATAGAAGTAGAAAATAGGCTCAAATATATATAGGAAAAGGCTTTTACCTCAAAAAAGCATAAATCCTTAATTACCAAGGGTTCTAGGGATTTTTAGTGCATTGACGCAATTTCCTGATCTAGACTGACACGAGCGCCATTTTTCGACCATAAAATGTTTAGGTCCCACTAGGCTATCAGTACCTCCGGCTTAAGCAGGAGGCTTGAAATTCAGAATTTTCTTTCCCTTGGTCGATTGGATATGGCGGGGAGACCCGTTCTTGCAGACCCGCTCCGAAGATCGCCATCCCACTCTTCGGGAAGCTCCGAAGATCGACCGCTTTTTATCCCCTTAAAAGGAGAGGCTTGAGACCTTATTTTTTGTCAACAGAGAAAAAATTTGCTAAGTTATACAAGATGCTTTTAACAATTTTTAGAATAAACAAAAGGTTTAATTTTTATATCAACTTATGTATTTGAATTAAGGGATAAAATATACAATTTACCCCTTCCCTATTTTTTCTTACTTATCTTTACTATTTAGGAATGAAATCAATGCCTCCAGAATTAAGAAGCATCTTTCCAGAAACAAATTCACCTGCTACAGAAATTTTTCAAATTTCTCAAACTACTCAGGAATTTTATCAGGAGGTAAAATATAGAGAAAATTTTCAAAATTATTGTCAGTGGTATTATAAGATAGCTGAACAACACCAAAAAGAACTACAAAAAATGCGGAGTGATATTAATATTTTAGGTTTTTTCTTGCAATTAATTCACCCTAAAGTCAAAAAATAGGAAAATAAATGGGGACAATGCCCCATAAATCCTATTAGTATTAACCTTAAGTTATTCTATAGTAGTCGAAGGAAAGAGCGCTGACATATCAAAAGCTTAAAACTCAGATAACGCCATATTTTTTCTGATTCCTTCTCTCCTAGATAACTAAAGCCTTCGTCCTTCTGCTATATAAGTTCTAATTCCTCTTCCTTCAGATGAACTTTAAATTTTTCTGTAAATTTGACAAGAATTGGTAGATTAGCGCTAACTGGTCTGCCCTTCCATTCATTGACAATACCAATAACTTCTCCCTCCTCATCTTTAAGATCGAATGGTTGTCCTCTATTTTCAGGATGAATATAAACAACAACAGATTTATTCACGCGAACACGATCGCCTACATTCATATATTAAAACCTTATACTATCATCTCCTAGAAATTTAACTAGCTCTGGGCTAAAAGCTTTCAGCTATCAGCTAGGATTGAAATCCCCGACTTGTAGAAGCCGAATAATTTAAGAGGGGTTTAAATCCCTTTTTAAATTGTATTTCTCTCAGTTTTAGTAAAATCTAAGCTGAATACACCAATTGCTGTTTGCGTTTGCGTAGCATCCCGTAGGGAAGCATTCCGTCAGGAAACGCTTTTTAACTAATGTAACTCCAAGAATAAATTACACTAGCTTTAAGAATCTTCCTATTCTTTCATAAAACCAACCCTAAATCTACATAAATTTCACGTTGAACAATTTTTTAATCAACTATAAACATAATATTAAAGTTCAAATTACTATCAATTAATCTATATAGCAGTCCTGTTTAACTTGTGCAGAAAATATCTTGGAGCTAGGGGACAGAGAACATTGAAAAGAAGTCAAAAGAGCGACAAAAATTAGTATCTCAGCTATAAGTCCAAAATTAAACATTAAGAATCAGGAGAAACAGGAGCTTCCGAAGGCTCAGGTATCATTGGACTTTCCGAAGATGTAGGAGCATCATTAGGATTTGAGCGAAAATTTTCCCAATTGCGCCACACCGCTACAAATGCCCCTACAGATAATATCAACAATAAACCAACCATAAACATCCACGGTTTTAACCTTGGAGATTTTGGCATAGCCTCCACCTCAGAATCAGGGCCAGACTTAAGATCAGCTTCAGGTTTAAGCTCCGAAACTTCATCATCATCACTATAAAGAAGTGCTTTAGAAGCTTCAGATAATTCTGGCATTACCTCCCTTTCCAGAGGTCTTGCTGTAGGATTATTCAATAAAATCAACTGTTCTGGAGAAATACGATAGTGGGCAAGCACCACCGAAGTATTATCGTGACCATTTTTCTGATTTGCCAACTCAATCAAATACTCAACTGCCTGCTTGAGAGAAAATTCACCTCGAAAAATCCTAGGAGTATACTCAGTCCAAGACTTCTCAACCCAATCATTATCACTCAGACCATCCGAGCATAATAACAATAAACCCTCTTCTTCAATCAAAAATCTTTGAATAGTGGGACAAATAAACTCCCCATCCCTCGTACCAAGAGCCTGAGTCAGGGCACCCGCATCACGACGTTGTAATGCCTGCCAATACAGACAATGACCGAGACACACCTCCCTAGAAGCCACATCATCATCCACAGTCAACAATTGACAAGCATTTTTAGTTAGCCAATAGGCACGACTATCTCCCAAATTAGCTATGTACAATTCATGGGC
This sequence comes from Okeania sp. SIO2F5, assembly GCF_010692685.1. Lineage (NCBI taxonomy): Bacteria > Bacillati > Cyanobacteriota > Cyanophyceae > Oscillatoriales > Microcoleaceae > Okeania > Okeania sp. SIO2F5. The sequence continues at coordinate 4,539 of NZ_JAAHGU010000100.1, forward strand.
ATTATTCGGATTTGATTCTAGAGAAGGTTTTACCTGTTGGGGCAATTGTAGCGCCATAACTAATGTTGTACCCATACGTTGTCGGGACTCTCTTCCTTGTTCATCATTCTCAGTGGCAATCATGTTATTGACTACCCGAATAATTTCCTCAAGTTGTTTCATTACCAAATCTGGTGATGTTAAATCCTGTTGTTGGGCTACTTCTGTCAATAGATTTTGTACTAATCTTTTAATGGACTGTACTGCTAGTTGACTAGCTACCTCTCCGCCATCATGGCCACCTACCCCATCACAAATCATTGCTAAATGGGGCACCAATTGCTTGCTAGCTAAATCTTGTTCCGTTGGATAACAACAATCTTCATTATGGAGACGCACAGGCCCAGTATCCGTAGCTCCTACTATTTCTGCACTTAATGGTAATTTGGCCGCCTGTTCCAATAGGAGTTGGTTCAATTTAGGGGCGATCGCCTCCAGAGATTCCCCAATATCTCCAATCATCTGACAAATCTCTTGTAATGGCTGTTGGATATGAGTATGAGCAGTAGGAATCAAATTAGACCAAAAAATCCTTAAATCTCTATGTTTAGTGTTACGGTTTTGTAAGTCCAACTCTAATAGTCGTAACCGCCAACCTTCGACCCTTAAACTATTTGTCAAAAGACTGAAAGCCATGCGCTCTTTTGATAAAGGTTTCCATAACTGCATTATTTGCCATAACCAGTAAACTTGACGTACAGGAGTTGCTGTAGGCCAAGCCTCTACAAAAGCAGGATACAACTGACCTTGAGAGTCTAGAGGAACATTGTCTAACAACAGAATGTCTCTAGGATAAGCTTCTTCTCCATATTGATAAAAACCATATACCCCTGGTGTATGGAGTTTATAGGGATATAAATATAAATATGGCGTTATATTATCTGGTAACTCCTCATACATAAAAGGAGGTTGAGCAGGTTTAGTATCCAGCCAAACTTGTGGAGCTACAACATAGTAGCGATCGCCCAGAAACTCCCCAACAGGAATCTCAACTCCGGCATCAACAGCCCATAAATAGCGATAGATTAATTGAGTTTGGCAAGCTTCGCACTCTTGGCGACCCCAGGAATTGGCCGGATGAGGACAGTTAATATTTGGGCAATGAATTAGTGGGGTAGAAGACATTTTATTAACTCAATATTTAAAAATTAAAAATTAAAAATTATACTAGAAATATTAATTTGAGAACTTATATAAGGAATTGTTTTTTTCGGTGTTGATAAATAATTTAGGAGGGTTCCAAACTGACTTTCTTTGTGTCAAGACGCAAAGATATGTTGAGATAGAAGTTATCTTCATAAATTTCAGAATAAAATAAATTATATACTTGACTATTTGTCAAGAAATAATTTTAGCTAGTGATGAAAGCAAACTACAGTAATTTTACTGAAAAATCACTCATAAATTTAACCTCACCACTCCCATTTATCCATGCTATTAAATCCAACGATATTTTGGTTACTGGCTGGGGCAATTCTTTGTTTTTTAGAACTCCTCGTACCCACAGCCTTTGTTGAATTTATGATGGGACTAAGCGCCTTTGTTGTGGCAGGAGTGTCCCTCTTAATTCCTAGTATTAGCGTACAAGTGGCCTTGTGGATGATTTTTTCTGTAGCTTCTATTCTTGCCTTCCGTCGCCTGTTGCCCAATCATACAGTGGCGACTATTGCAGATGCTCAGGAAGCAGAAACTTTAACAGAAATATTACCAGGCCAGCCTGGTCGAGTAATTTATGAAGGTAATTCTTGGCGGGCAAAATGTGACGATGAAAGTAGCACGATCGCTGCTCATGAAAAAGTTATTGTCGTTAGACGTGAAGGTAATACTTTATTTGTACTGCCAGAAAATTTATTAAATTCTTCAGTTTATCTCCCTCACCAAAGTCAATTGAGATAACAACTAATTAGATAATTAGGAGATTAAAAATGGAACAGTTTTTTTTGTTAGTCTTTTTAGCTTTAGGTGGTTCAAGTTTAGCCGGAAGTGTCAAAGTTATTAATCAAGGAAACGAAGCTTTAGTAGAAACTTTAGGTAAATATAATGGCAGAAAATTAGATGCTGGTTTGAAATTTATTATCCCATTTTTAGATAGAATTTCTTATCAAGAAACAATTCGGGAAAAAGTATTAGATATTCCACCTCAACCATGTATTACTAGAGATAACGTAGCAATTAGTGTAGATGCTGTGGTTTATTGGCGGATTATGGATTTGGAAAAAGCCTACTACAAAGTCGAAGACCTTAAATCTGCAATGGTTAATCTAGTTCTAACTCAAATTCGGGCAGAAATGGGTAAATTAGAATTAGACCAAACCTTTACAGCACGCACAGAAATTAATGAGGTATTACTCAGAGAATTAGACATAGCTACTGACCCTTGGGGAGTGAAAGTAACTAGGGTAGAATTACGAGATATTAGCCCTTCAAAAGCAGTACAAGATTCTATGGAATTACAGATGACTGCGGAGCGACAAAAACGGGCAGCAATTTTAACTTCAGAAGGGGAAAGAGATTCTGCAATTAACTCTGCTAGAGGTAAGGCAGAATCACAAGTCCTTGATGCTGAAGCTCGTCAAAAAGCAACTATTTTAGAAGCAGAAGCACAACAAAAAGCAATTATTCTTAAAGCTCAAGCTGAACGTCAATCTCAAGTATTAAGAGCTTCTGCAACTTCAGAAGCACTAGAAATTATTACTAAAACCCTCCATAAAGACCCCAATGCTAAAGAAGCACTCCAATTTTTATTGGCTCAAAACTATTTGGATATGGGTCAGAAAATTGGTAGTAGTGACAGTAGTAAAGTTATGTTCATGGACCCCCGAAATATTCCAGCAACTTTAGAAGGTATGCGTTCCATTGTGGCAGATGGCAAAAATTCAGTTCAAAGTCAGTAGAATTTTTTGGCTTTGCTCATCGGAACTGTCTCCTGGAAGGAAGCTTTATGGGGTATAAATTCCCATCATCACCCCCGGTGTCTACAATTATTTGGGGTTATTAAGACATGAAGTGGCCGGTCGTTGACTATCCCCATGCAATTTATTCTGTCTCCAGTATAGCTGTCTCCTGACTCCTTCTTCAAGTTAAAGTACAACTGTCACAAAGTCCAAAAAACTCTAAAGTGTGATAAAAAATCTTAAATTTGTGGGACTTCTGTAATTTATTTTCTAAATTATGCACAGGACATTCATAAATAGGAATAGAAGTCCCACATTTTACACAGGTCAGATGATGTTGGTTTTGCTGTAAGCAACTATATACAGATTCGCCATTGGCCAAAGTCCGGACAATTACTACCCCTTCTTGTTTGAGGGCATCTAAAGAACGATAGACTGTTGCTAATCCCAGAGGTTGGTCACATTCGCGCAGTGCTGAATAAATATCCTGAGCAGATAGCGATCGCTTCTGGATTTTTAATAGCTTTAAAATACGCTCTTGAGACCGGGTACGATTGGATTTCATGGCTAATGTGGTTAACTATGAATAGAACTTAACTGATAATATCTAACGTGGTCAGTTGAAATCTAATATTTTTTAATCTCGTGACAAAACAATATCAGGCACATATATATGTTACCCTAAGACCATCTGTTTTAGATCCTGCTGGTACTGCAGTTAAATCTGGGTTGGCACAGATGGGATATGACAATGTAGAACAAATTAGAATTGGTAAATATATTGAGTTGATGCTTCAGGCAACCGATGAAGCAACAGCTAAGGAACAACTAGAATTAATCTGCGATCGACTATTAGCGAATCCTGTCATTGAAAATTATCGTTTTGATTTAATAGACATCTCCAGAAAAGAGGCAACAGGCAACAGGCAACAGGCAACAGGCAACATGGAGAAATAATTGATAATTTATGGATCAGAATTGATTTTATTTTTGATTTTTGGAGATGTTTAATGGAAACTGTCAAAGAAGGTGCTAGGTTTTAGGTGGTAGATTTTAGGTGAAACTGTGGACATCAGTTGTGAAAGTGGAGTTTTAGACCTAGTTGCTAGTGCATAGTACTCTTGAAAAATCTGCAATAACACCTGAAGTCTCACACTTTCAGAGTATAGCAACTATCATTGAAATTAATATGAAGTTTGGTATTATTGTGTTTCCCGGTTCCAACTGCGATCGGGATGTAGCTTGGGTAACTCAAAGTTTATTAGGTCAACCAACTCGCATGGTTTGGCATCAAGAAGAAAATATTTCCGGTCTAGATGTAATAGTTATTCCTGGAGGTTTCAGCTATGGCGACTATCTCAGATGCGGAGCGATCGCTCGTTTTTCTCCAGTCATGGCAGCAACTGTTGCTCATGCCCAAAAAGGTAAGTTAGTATTAGGTATCTGTAATGGTTTCCAGATATTGACAGAAATAGGACTGTTGCCAGGAGCATTAGTCAGAAATCAGCAATTAAATTTTATTTGCGATCGAGTTCCGGTCAAAGTAGAAAACTCTGATACTGCTTGGACATCTACTTATACAAAAGGAGAAGTGATTCGTTTACCAATAGCTCATGGTGAAGGTCGTTATTATGCTGATACAGAAACGTTGAAAGAATTAGAGAATAATCGTCAAATTTTATTTCGTTACTGTACGGAAAATGGTGAAATTAGTCAAGTAGCTAATCCCAATGGATCTCTTAATAATATTGCTGGGATCTGCAACCGTCAAGGCAATGTGTTGGGAATGATGCCTCATCCAGAGAGAGCATCAGACCCAATGTTAGGTGATACAGATGGCATCAAATTATTTAAGGGATTATTAATGGCTGTGGTTTGAATTTAGCTACAGTCAAGTATCTCATAGCTTTCCCATAGAATAAAAGTTGATTTCAATTGATTAATTTTTAACTGGGAAAGCTTTGCCTTTTCGGTTTTCGCCAACATAAAAAGCGGTCATTTCAGTTATCAGTTAGCCTCTTTACAGAGGAGCTACACTATCAGTTATCAGTTAACAGTACCTCCTGCAATAGGGAGGTAAGAAAATCCGAAATTTCCTTTTTTATCCCCTTTCAAGGGGAGGCTTTGGACCTAATTTATTGGTAAAAATGGGTTTGATTATTGCTTCCAAGACTAGCAGTATGAGGTAACATCTTCTCCACAAATATCCGCTAAATAACACAAAGCTCTAAACCTCAAACCAATTAATTCATCATAAAGAGGGTTAAGTTTGCACATGGGAGGAATATGAAACAAGATATGACCAAAAAAAGTGATATCGCGCTCAAAAGGGCACTGACTGGGAATTAACTGGCACAGAAATCTTGCTAATTTGGGATTGTTAATTTCTATATGATCTAGCCATTGTCGCAAGGGTTTTAATGGCTGAAATTTAGGTACTGTAGTATACATACGAGCAGTCATAGTATTTAGAATGTTAATGTTTTGGGGCTTCATCTATACCCCTGTTTTTACTAGATTTTGCATAGCGTCTCAAGACTGCTTTATAAAACTGATACAAAGCGTCACATCGATTGACAGCTATGATGTTTACTTCCTGCTTCTTGCGGAACTGTCGGCAGCACTCCGTCCACAGGCATTCACAGTAAATCCGACCGCATATCTTGAGTGTGTCTTACATTATGAGAAGACCTCAGAATTACACACTCGCTTTCTCAAATTAATACTTGCATTTAGGTCTCTATAAGAGTTCTACAGTGAATTTTTTTACTTTACCGGAAAAGTAATATGTCAATAGTTATGATCGATTAATTTAATTGGCAAAAATCAAAAGTTAATTATCTTTTCCCTTATGGGTTTAAGACTTCACCATCTACACGCTGTAAATGCGCTTGGTAGGGTGAGAATTCCATAGGTCGCATTCTTCTGATGGCTTCTCTACCTGACTCCTGACTACTTCTTCAAGATATTGACTTTTGATTTTCCAGTAGAATTTTTCCTCACACACTAATGTGAAGAGGTCTAAGTGACCAGAGGGGTTGATTGCAAATAGTCTGAGGATGCTTTGACATCCTCTGCGGCCTAAAGGCACGGAGATTCCTACTGAGCCGTAGCTCTTCGGTGGGTTGACGCTTCTTAGGCTGCTAATTTGACAGTAGTCTTATGCTTGCCTCCACGTCCGTTTAGAGTCTCGGAATGCCCTCCCGCGACTTATCAAAAATTCTTGTGGGTTTATTTGTGCCTTCAAGGCGCAAACTGCTCATTGAGCTGAAAGCTTCCCAAGTTCAGCTCTCAACTGAAGGAGTTTCAACCTAATCTTTTTTTCGACAGTATTTATGAGACAAGACGGGTGTTGAAACCAATCTTATAATAACATGAGAAGTCGCCCGCTTATGGGCGAGGCTTTAAACCCAATTATCTGGTAAGTAATTTTTACTGTCCTCAACAGCAGAAGTATTCAGACTAAATTATTTTCCATGGCATCAACAAATTTGATATACTCCCGACGTTGTGCTTACGCGACCACGCAAGACTTTTCAGCCCGGGAAACCCTGACCGCAATTTTGACAGAGGTGATGTCCCCACCCTGTATTAAAATGATCCGCAGTAATATATTTGAGAGACCTACTACTTAAAGTCTCTAGTTCCAATTTTCAGAACAACATAAAGAAACATCTAAGATTGCTCAGGCAAATTTATTTGCCTAAAAATAGGTTAGTTATGCTTTTAAGCTCTTTATTTAAAAGTGGATAATAGCTAACCTGTTTTTGTCACCTATTTGATTGTTACACCAATCGACCTAATTGTCGCGTCTTAATCATTCACAAGTATAAATATTTTATATAAATTTAATTAGTTTTTATTATATCAAAGCTGTTGAAAAAAAATAACATATATGGTAATAAATATAGTTAAAAAAAATTGTAAATGTTGTCCCTTACCCAAGTGTAGAATCGCAGGTAATCTCATCGCCATGTTCTTCTGTGACAATTTGATGGGCAATACTGCTGACGCAACGCTCCGTGTTAATGTAGTTGTGCGCGAGCAAATGCCATACCTAACCTTGTTTTTTTCTTTTGTAGTGAAACTTTGCTCAAATCCTCTTTTGTTTGCAGTCTTGATGTTATATCAAACTCAGTAGAGGATACTAAACCCTTAAATGTTCAGTATTGCTAGAAATTTTACTATTCCATATCGGTGTCACATTGGATCTATAGTAGTCACCATTACTGTATTTGACTATCAAAAGCTTAAAACTCAGACAATACAAGATTTTTCTTTTTTCCTTCTTCCTTCTCCTAATATATGCAATTAAACAGATTTGATATTACTCAAAAATAGTTTGCTTTCAGAATTATACTATGTCTGAATGATTAAGTTAAAAATGTTCTATTGAAGCGATATTAGCGATATTGAAGTAATATCCCAAATTTGTGCTCCGTTTCCAGTGTTTTCACTTGAATTTACACCTAGAACTTACGACCTCAGACCTACGACCTAAGAATTTTATTATAACTAATTAAACGGACATGATATTACTTCACTTCACACAGACTTTTTAATATAGCAGCAAGGGCGAAGCACTTTTGCTGTTGCTATTCTAAACTCCTGACTTATTGACTATCGCTTTTCTAAACCTATAGTTTACATTTTGTTCTGAAGATATATAAATATATAGATTAGTGAAACTTAGACCATCTAGGTAGATTTTAAATAAATGTACAAGATATAATACTATTTTGAGATAGATTCTATCAAGTTCAAGGAAAAAAAAATTATGACCAAAACTGATTTTCAATCATCCCACCAAAAATTGACACTTTTAACAACATTAGACAATACTAATAGCCAAAACATCTCCGGGTCTAACGGAATTTTTAGTATATTTTCTGCATTTCCAGAATATGACCGTGGCAACAGAATGTATAATATGGGCAGATACGAGTCAGCCATATCCTACTACGAAAATGCCGTTAAAATCAAGCCAGACTGGGCTATAGGTTGGTTAAAACTAGGTCATTGTTTCTATAAACTACAAAAATATGAACAAGCAATAGAAGCTTATAAGCGATCGCTATCTATCAAGTCAAATGATGATGAAGCTTGGAATTGTTACGGTGTTGTATTATCTAATTTAAAACAGTATGAAGAAGCGATCGCTTGCTTTGACAAAGGAATAAAATTCAACCAAAATAATTATGAACTCTGGTACAATAAAGGTATTATTTTAGCTGAATTTAAACAGTGTCAAGCTGCCATCCACTGTTATAAAAAAGCACTAAAAATACAACCGATGATGGGAGAAATTTGGTATGCTCAAGGGCAAGCTTTATTAAGTGTAAAAAAATATGCTGAAGCATTAGCTGCTTATGACTGTGCTGTAAAATTGCAACCTGATAATTATCATATTTGGTTAAATAGAGGGTTAGCTTTAGTTGAAACTTACCGTTATGCAGAAGCAGTAGCTAGTTACGACCACGCAATAGAATTACAACCTGATAATTATTTGGCTTGGTTTAACCGAGGAATTGCTCAAAGCAAACTACACAAATATCACGATTCAGTCTCTTCTTTTAATAAAGTAATTAAATTAAATCCAGATGATTATGAAGCTTGGTTTTATAAAGGATTAGCTTTAAAAAATCATTGGAAAGAAGGAGGAATTGCTTGTTTTGATAAAGCAATTAATATTAATCCTAATTTACCGGAAGCTTGGATTAGTCGTGGTCATACTTTATTAGATTTATTTAAATATGATGAGGCATTAGAATCTTTTAATCAGGCAATTACAATTAATTCTAATTATCCAGAATCTTGGTTAGGTCGAGGCAAAGCATTCATGGCACTTAGTAAGTACAATGAAGCTCTTATTGCCTATGGGAATGCTATTGCTACCCAACCAGATTTTTTAGAAGCTTGGAATTTTCGAGGAGAAGCATTAGAAAAACTCCAGCAGTACGAAGCAGCATTAGCCGCTTATGATAAAGTCATAGAAATGAGTGTAAAACAAGGAGTTTCTGTTGCTAAAGTTGGTTTACAAAGAGGAGCTGCTTTAGAAAAGTTACAAAAATACTCTCAAGCAATAGCAGCTTATGATTTGGTCATAGCTAAACAGTCTGATAATTTTGATGCTTGGTTGCAACGAGGATTATGTTTAGCAAAAATGGGAAATGATCGAGAGGCTGCTATGAGTTATAATAGAGCTATTAAAATTTGGCCTAATAATTATCAAGCTTGGTCAGAACTAGCTACAATTATGGAAAAGTTAGAGCAGTATGAAGAAGCGATCGCTGCCTACGACCAAATAGTTTCTTTAAGACCAGGTAATCATCAAATATGGTTTAAAAGAGGATTAATTTTGGAAAAATTAGGATATATTCAAAAAGCAGTTATTTCTTACAATATAGCTTTGGAAATTAAGCCTAATTACCAAGAAGCACTTAATAGAAAAAATCAGTTAAGAATGCAAGGTTAATTTAAAAAATGTTGAGTATACTACCCATCTAAAAAGAATATTAGGTGGGTTTAGCAAAACTAATTTAATTTGGCTTTTTTTAGTTTCTGACATATTGTATTCATATGTCTAAAAATACTTGCACTACAGAATATTTAGTTATGAAGCAGTATTACCAATAGTATTGTTATTTTTAGTTTCCTGCAATAAATCTGCCCAAGACCAAGCAAAACTGACAATCATAGCTTTAGCTATTGCATTCATCTGTTCTTTGTTATAACTTTTGGGAATTTGTTGTGCTTCTTTAGATGTATTATTATTCATTTTGATTAATCTCATAAAATTACTCATAAAATTAAAATCCATACTTATAGATACAACTTCTATTAACTCTTTTCCGTAAAAATATAACTGTGACAAATAACAAACTGAATAGTGATCTATATCATCAAAAAATTACCGAAATATCAGTTTCTAGATAAATTTACTTAGAGAAAAATGTCTTAACTGTACAAAATTATTAAAGTAGGGATTTTGCACAAATGAAGTAGAGAAATTACGAACTTTTGAATACTTGCATTATGCCAATTAAAAATATGGTTAAAGACGGTTTCACAATCAACTAAATCCTGTAAAATGGCTTATTTATGAAAAGAGATAACACTGGATATCAGAAAAATTATCAACCTTTGATCAACTGGAGTTATACTAAATCCGGTTTAGATACTATCTTTAAATTGCAGGGATAATAGCATATAACTGAAGTTTTCAATAAAAATAGCATTATTTTTAGGAATTGGTATAATACCAATTGATCGAGGAATATTATCAAACCAATAGAGAGGTTTCATAGAGCCTCCGTAGAAAAGAATTTTATTTGTTTAGATACAAATATAAAAGCCTACATAGTCTCAACTACATATTTATAATTCTCACCTTTTTGTTCTTAATTTCCTTGCCTTAACATTTTTTTTATAGATGCTCTCTAATTCTAAGATATAATTATGAGAATTACGAGTAAAATAACAAATTCATATTCATAGATGCCAGTGTTTACTGTCAATAAGCAAAACTCTCGTCAACCTTATGATGGTTGGTCTTTAGATGACCGTGATCCAGAAGTAATTAAATCTTTGATGCCATTATGGGAATGGTTTTATCGTTATTATTTTCGAGTTCAAACCGATGGGTGGCATCATATTCCTAGAGATGAAAAAATACTGATCGTTGGATCTCATAATGGTGGTTTACCCGCTCCAGATATGCATATGTGTATGTATGACTGGTTTAAAAGGTTTGGTACAGAGCGTTTGGTTTATGGACTTATGCACCAGAATGCCTGGTCAGTTTTTCCTACTACTCCCTTAGCAGTACAATGTGGAGCAGTTAGAGCGCATCCGAAAATGGCGATCGCTGCTTTCCAAAGAAATGCCTCTGTGGCTGTTTATCCTGGTGGTGGCCCAGATGTTTTCCGTCCTCATTCTATGCGAGATAAAATCTATTTTGCTGGACGTAAAGGCTTTATTAAGTTGGCTTTGCGTGAAGAGGTACCTATTGTGCCAATGATTTCTAATGGTGCCCACGATACTTTAATAGTGCTGGCAGATGTTTATGAACAAGTGAAACAGCTCCATGAATGGGGTTTGCCTTGGTTATTTAGTCTCGATCCAGAAGTGTTTCCTATCTATATTGGATTACCCTGGGGATTAGCTATTGGGCCTTTACCTAATTTCCCTTTGCCAGTAAAAATTAATACTCGGGTTTGTCCTCCCATTGTGTTTGAGCGTTATGGACGTGAGGCAGCTAGTGATCGCGATTATGTTGATGCTTGTTATGAGCGAGTTATAACTAAAATGCAACAAGAATTAGACCAATTAGTGTTATCAACTTCATAATTTAGTATTGATTTCATTGCCCAAGAAATTTTAGCCTTCTCTTTCTGAACAAAAGACTCTGGTTTTAACTGGGAAAAGTTAGTGAAGTTCTCTCCCGTTAAATCGGAGATTATAACGGGAGCTTCTAAAACAGAGATAATTGAACTGAAGTGGGCTTGATTTTATAGCAATAAGTAATTATCATATTTTGATTTTACATTTACTGCCATATCATGTAAAGTAACTATAATAAAGGTTTTAGGTCTGTTTACTCTCTTACTGCTCATATTGTATTTGTCACTCTTCTACCGAAAAAAAGTAATTACTTCTGAGATACTACAGCAATTGAACAAAATATTTGATCAAACCTGTCAAAAGTGGGAATGTGAGTTAGTAGAGTTTAATGGTGAAGTTGACCATGTACACTTATTAATCACATTTAACCCAAAAGTTCAATTGAGCAAATTTATAGCAAATCTCAAAACTGTTTCTAGTAGGTTGATCAGGAGAGACTTTTATGATTACCTAGCCAGGTTTTACAAGAAACCTGTACTGTGGAAGGGTTCTGATTTTGTTGCTAGCTGCACCAGGTGTAACTATTGAGCAATTAAAGGAATATGTTGAACATCAATCGACACCTATTTAATTTGCTGTCGGGAATTGCCGAATCTAATTGGATATGGAGTAAAATCCCAATTACAAGTGGAGCAATAATTAACTTTTTCTTCTGTATATTTCGTATGACATATCGGACATTGATTCATATTATTTAATTCTTCTTATGAGTAAATATTGACAATAGTTTATATTATTATACCCAATACTGTCGCCGACAACTTGTAGATAGTCCACGAAATAAACCTATTTAAATATCTTGTGCAAGAGAATTTAGGAACACTCCATGAAATATCCCTACAAGGGTTTCATAAAAGGAGAATAATCTTAAATAATTTCCAACTCTAAATTATGACTTTTAGCAAAGTTATGAGTAAAATGATCTACCTCATTTGTATCACTCAATTCTAAGTTGTAAAAATCTACAAATTCATAATCTGAATATGGTCCCGCGTGCCAGGTTCCCACCTCTAATTTAATAAAACAATTCCCGGGAATTTTAAAAGCAACTACATCTTCTAATTTTGGTGCATTCTCTACACAAGGTGGAGCAACTGCCATTAACCATTCCTTAGCTTCTAGGGAACCCAAACATTGAGTACATTTTATATGACGAGTAATTTTAGTAAATTTTCGGTCTTTTCCAAATAACCGCATAATATAGAATCGTGGCGTACCATTTTCTAAATTTAATTGAGCATCGTCTTGGTTATATTGTTTATCATCTCCTGTTGCCCAAATTACTTGTCCAAAAGGTCGAAAATTCTCTGGTGTAATTTCTTGGGCAAACAGTTGTTTAACTACTATTGATTTACTCATTTTTGATTCTTATAAAATTTAGCTATACAAGTTTTTTTTACAGTAGATTTGACCAGGCGTGAGATACACACATAGGGGGCAAGATGCCCACACTGGGAACATTTAATCATTAATATCTGTACTTCTTATACGACCGAATCTACTGTATCTTTTCTATGGCGGGTTTAATCATGTTCGGATAATTACTTATATCATGTCCGGTTAAACAGTGATAAATAAATAACTACGGAGGAGTCAGGAGTCAGGAGTCAGGAGTCAGGAGGAAAGAGGTAATAAAGAAGAACAACTGGAGTTGAAGGAGAAAGTTTTTTTATAACTAATTATCCGGACATGATATTATAATAAATTTTTTGTTTGTAGTTAGGCTTTAGCCCTTACAATACTTAGTATTATTGCTCAAGCAAAACTACAAAGTCCTATTATAACTGTTCTACCGAACATGGTATAATACCTCACCTTACAGGGGGTACTTCAAATTATTTGCTATCAGACCAATTCCCATGCATTAATTCTATACTTAAGTAAAACTTCAGTTATTAAGTAATTAACACAGGCCGAATATTTTTTTTACTAATTTAAGCCAAGTTAATGTTAATTACTCTTATGTTTACTACTCCCCGACTCTCCCAGTCCCCTAATCAATAAAATCTAGAAAAGTTTTTGATAAATGGTATGATAAGACACGCCAATTCATGTCGTTGACTTATCCCCATCTACTTCTTCCTTCTTCCTTCTTCAAAGTTACTTAATTAGACTTAAATTCAAAACCATTCGCCTCAGCATAACGGTGTAAAAATCGCATGACTCTCTCAAAATTTTCCTCTGATTCTACTTCAAAAGAACATTCTACTTGAGAAAAATCACTTTCATCAGCAGACAAAAATTTAATCCCACTAGGAGCAACTTCAATATTTCCTTCCTCGTCTTTCAACCATAATTTATTTATTTTATTAGTGAAGGAACGAAAACTTTCCGTAGCTTGAAGACGGTCAAACATTAGTACAACTATTTTTGTGTCAGAGTTACGACGTTTTCTCAGACTAACTTCTGTAATTTTCTCATTCAATCCTTCAATAAATTCCACAGATACTGTCATTTTATTTCTCAAGCTGAATATTAATATTAAACAGTGATTATTTTACCAAAAAAAGTAGAAAGTGAGGAGTATAGCAGTCGAAGGAGAGATTATACCATTTCTCAAAAACTTTTCAACCCGTATCTTGAGTAGGAGACCCACCCCTACTGCTCCCAGGAGGGGAAGTAGATAGGGACATTGCATCCAACGTCTGTACAGAGAAGTAAACATACAGCATATTCCACTTTAGTGAGATACATTCATGGCGGGCAAGATGCCCGCACTTGAATTCATTTCCTTGTTAATCTCTGTACTTCTTATGCAAGGAATCTGCTGTCTTTATCAAAATAATATGGGTCGCGCAACCCCACCTTTTAAGGCGCAATATTTTTGGATAGTTGCTCAAATCCCCTACTTCCGCTCCTGGGAGGGGTTAGGGGTGGGTTGACTTCTGAGTTCTGACTTCTGAGTTCTGACTTCCTTAAGCTCTGAGCAAGAAATCATCAGCACTCACAGATGCTTCATTGAGCAGTCTAGCAAATCTGCCACCACTACCAAATCCTGCTTCACTGCCATTTTGGTTGTAGAATAAGTTTCCGTTACCAGTGTTGTACACAATCAAAGCATTAGCAGTGGCCGCTTCTTGATTACTGCTAACTTCCTCAAACTCTGTTTCAATACTGGTAAGTGCAGTGAAAGTTCTTTGGTCTAGGAGAATCAAGTCTTGTCCGGGAACAAAATCTGTAATTCGATCTATTCCTAAATCTTCAGCAGTAAACTCCGCATTAGTGGCAAAAATAAAGCGGTCTATACTTGCTCCACCAGTTAAAATGTCGTTTCCACTACCGCCATTTAGGCGATCGCGACCAGTACCACCTTCTATAATATCATTACCATTACCCCCAAGGAGATGATCGAAACCAGGACGGCCAATCAAAAGGTCATTGCCATCCCCACCAAGTATAAAGTCGTTACCCAAACCACCATTAAGAACATCATCGCCATCCCCACCATTCAAACGGTCGTCATCCTTTCCACCCAGGAGACTATCGTTGCCGTTGTTACCATTAAGGGTGTCGTTACCTCCTAGTCCACTTAATCTGTCGTTGCCCAAGTCACCATTGAGAATATCGTTATCATTAGTACCTTCTAGGTTGAGACCAGGAACTATATCGCCGTCATCAATATTAGAAATCTCTACATCATCTGGATCGATGCCATTGTAGTTATCATCCTCACTTTCAGCGGCTGCTAGTTCAATAGTATAGTCGATGTTCCCGTCGATTTCGTTGTCGGTTACTCCTGTCACAGTAACGGTTTGGGGTTCGTCCCAATTTTCTGAAGTAAAGGTGAGACTGTCAGTATCAACTGTGCCTTCGGTTTCGTCGGAACTGCTAATGGCAATGGTAACGTCGGCGGTAGGTTGGCTATCGAGAACAACGGTAAATTCGACAGTATCTCCTGTTTCAGAGGTGTTGAGATCCTCTGTAGAATTAACTGTAATTCCTGGGTGTACTTCAATACTATATTCAATTTCCAGAGTATCTAGAGCTTCATTTGCTATGAACTGATGAGCTGCTTCTGTAGGATGAATTATATCCCAGAATATGTATTCATCTGGATCAGGAACATCAACATCACAGGATTCTACTGAACCATCTTCTCCTAAAAAGGCATCTGGGCAAACAGCCAAAACGTTATCTGACCATATATCTGTTACATTGGTAAAACCAAACTGAGCGGGATTATCAACGAACCCATCTAAAATAGGGTTAAAATTGAATAAGGTAATAGTAGCTCCAGACAAAGATTGCTCTAACTCAGCGATCTTTGACTCCAGTTTTTGATTATGCTCATATCATGTCCGGTAGCATCGGTCTTGTATAGCAAAGGTAAGGAAGAAGGAAGAAGGAAGAAGGAAGAAGAAAGAGGGAAGAGGGAAGAAGGCTACCCTCGCAAGAAAAAACCATCATTTCCTGTAGATATTCACCCTTGGGTTTACACAAACGATATAAATGGACATGATATCATTAGCTAAATTATTAAATTCCTCAGATGTAGATGTATCTACCAATGCACCTACAGGTGTGAGTTCTAATGATGATGATAAGTTAGGGACCAGGAAGTTGCGAGCGCCTACATCATATAAAGCTTCAATACCATTGGTGATATTATTAACAGTTGTATCTGTATTAGCTGGTTCCTCCGGTGGCGGTACTATGCCTAATTGAGATATAGGCTCTACAAGATAATCATTGGAACCCACCCAAATAATATATAGTGCATCAGAGTTAGCAGACTGATTTGTTGCTAATAGAGGATCGATAAAACTCTCAAGTTGTTGTTCGGGGTTGCACATTATGGAATGATATTGCCAAAAATTGGTTTAGATTTTGACTAAAAATAACCATTAATTAATCATTCTAGCAATTGATTAATCCACAATCCAATTCAATCAAAAATATCAAATCATTCGTCACTGTGCAACGCCTGTTGTTCTAAACCTGGCAGACCATTAACATTGTTTTGGTTTCCACTCTGCGCTCCAGCTACAGCATAGTTGGCTCCATCTGGAAAGACAACACCAGTGGAAAAAGCTATAGGATTTATTTCTAAGTCTAAGGATGATGCTAGAGAATCTACCCAAACAGGTCCGTTAGAAAGTCTGCCCTCAAAAGATAGGGGGTTTTCTGGAATTTGTCCTTCTAGGATACTAAAAAAATTTCCTGTATCTGAAAGACTATCCCCAAAGACGAACATTTGGGAAAAATCCAGATTGGAATTATCAAAGTTTTCATCCTCAATATCATTCATTTATTTAACCTTGATTAGTATAATAAACAGGACTTACGCAGGGACACTAAATCCAGTGATGGCCTTAGCGGAGTTTGGCGCTAGCCAATACCATTTGCCCCTACATATGGCGTTTTTAAGGTTAATTTGCGTAAGTCCTCATAAATTTACTTTTTAAGGATAATTCAAGTTATCTAGGAATGTCAAACTTATATGTCAATGCTTTTATATTTAATCAGCAAACCCTAATTAAATGATTGAGAAATCGCTGAGGAATATCTACTCTACTCCCCCAATGAATATGAAGATAGGAAGCATGAAGTTGATAAAATTTCCAACCTTCAACAGTTGCTTTGCTCCGATTTTTATCCTCATCAATTCGCCACATTTTGTATAGAGGTATTGGGGGTGCTGCAGTTAATTCAGAACGATGAAATTCATGTCCATAAACTTGTGTATTTGCTGCTAATAAAGGAGTATCTATATTAGTAATTGCTTGCCGATATCCTAACTTTAAATTTTTACCCATTACTGCCGTAGTTGGTAAAATTCCTACCATCTCCCAAGACTTACTATTAAAGTCAATAATTGCCTGAGATAAATACATTAACCCACCACATTCAGCATAAGTTGGCATTCCAGAAATAATTGCTTTCTGAACAGCTTTTCTCATTAAAATATTTTCGCTTAACTGTTGAGCAAAAACTTCTGGAAATCCACCACCAAAATATAAACCTTTTACTCCCGCAGGTAAATTTTCATCCTTTAGCGGACTCCAAAATACTATTTTTGCTCCTAATTCTTCCAGAATATCTAGGTTATCTTGGTAATAGAAATTAAATGCGCGATCGCGAGCTACTCCTATCAAAAATTGCGACTTTTTTTTCTCAATATTCTTGACATTTGATAGTGGAAAATGTATTCTATTGTTAGGGAGAACTTGGCTAGATAAAAAGTGCTGAGACCCCTCATTATGAATTTTTAAAAGTGGTAGTAATTTCTCCCAATCAAAACAACTTTTTGCTAAGTCAGCTAAGTCATTAATTAAATTATCTAAATCTGGCATTTCATCAGTAGGAAGTAAACCTAAATGTCGGTCAGGAATAGTAATATTTTGATGTCGTCGTAGTACCCCAAGTACAGGTAAATTTATAAATTTAAGGGAATTTTGAAGTAACTGTAAATGGCGATCGCTCCCGACCCGGTTGAGTATCAAACCAGCAAAATTAATATTAGAGTCAAAAGAAATTAAACCATGAGCGATCGCTGCCACAGAACCTGATAACCGACTACAGTCAAGCACCAATAATACAGGTACATTCAGCAACCGAGAAATATGAGCAGTAGAAGCAAAATCAGGAAAACACCTACCACTTTCATCTTCTACCCCCCTTAAAAAGGGTGGACAGGGGGGAGCAAAACTTACCCCATCAAATAAACCCATCACCCCCTCAACCAAAGCAAAATCAACATCTTGAATATTTCGTGCAAAACATTGCTGCACATAAACCTCGGAAGTCAACACCGGGTCTAAATTCCGACAAGACTTACCCGTGACATACTGATGAAACATCGGGTCAATATAATCAGGTCCCACCTTAAATGATTGCACCTGCAAATTTTGCCACTTTAAATAAGACAGTAAAGCCAACGTAACAGTTGTTTTACCAACCCCACTACGTTCCCCCGCAACTATTAAACTCAATATTTCCCCCGTCTTTTTAACTCAAAAAATTGGGCATTGCTGAATTAAGATATGAAAGTAGGTTTATAGGGAACACTTAACTGGGAACAGGGAAAAGTTAATATTAACAAGTAGTTCAAACCATCCAAAATAAAAAATCCCAAATACAAAATTATCAAATCATACCCAGAATCAGCAACGCCAAAAATTGAAATCAGGAAACACCTTCCTCTTCATAAATTTCATGCTCTCGGTGAATAAAAACTTCTGCCAACGCCTGATAAGCTTCTGTCCAAGCAGATATAACTTCTGGCGTAGCTGCCTCTCCCAAAACATCCTGCATAGCTTGCAACATACATTCTCCCACCACTGGATATTGTTCCGGTAGTACATGAGTTTGCACATGGCGGTGAGCAATTTTTTCAACCATTGATTTTAGACCAGCCAAATTATCAATATGAGCAGCATAACTATAAACTGCAGTAGCTAACTTTGCAGGTTGAGATCCATCAGCTTGAGCAGACATATTAAACTGGGATTTGATTTCAGGATGATTTTCAAACATTATTTCATACATCCGAGTAGTAATTTGTTTTCCCTGTTTTTTCAGCACTGGTGCGGTAGATTTGACAATATTAATTGTTTGTTGACTGACCATATATATTGTTAATAATTTGATACCAAAATAATTTTACCTTTCGATAATTTGTTATCGAATTAAATCAACTTTTTCTTTATACATATCAAAAAAAATGGCGTTGCTTAACGAAGTCAGAAGTTAGAAGTCAGAAGTTAACCCACCCCTAACCCCTCCCAGGAGGGGAGCAGGAGGGGAAGTAGGGGATTTGAGCAACTCTCCAAAATATTGCGCCTTAAAAGGCGGGATTGCGCAACCCTTATGATTTTGATAAATGCGCTTGGGATTTTAATAGACATCTCCAAAAATTAAAAATAAAATCAATTATTATCCAGAAATTATCAATTATTCCCCTCCTGGGAGGGGGAGGGGCGAGGAGTGGGTTCCCTGTTCCCTGTTCCCTGTTCTCTGTTGCCTCTTTTCTGGAGATGTCTATCATAACCAAAACTAAATTTCACAGACATATTCGCTCCGTTGCTGAATCAACTTTGCTACTAAACCAGTCCAACCAGTCTGATGACTCGCCCCTAAACCAGCACCATTATCGCCGTGAAAATATTCATAAAACAAAATTAAATCTTGCCAGTGGGGGTCATTTTGGAATATTTCTGTGTCACCATAAACCGGAGATTTTCCATTTTCATCCTTGAGGAAAATTTTAATTAGTCTGGCTTCAATTTCTAATGATACTTCCCATAAATTCATCATCCGACCTGAACCTGTCGGACATTCCACTCGAAAATCTTCACCTAAATAATTATGAAATCTTTGCAGAGATTCTATCATTAAATAATTAATTGGAAACCAGATTGGACCCCGCCAATTAGAATTTCCTCCAAACATTTGACTGGTAGATTCGGCAGGTTCATAATCAACTCTATATTCTTCTCCATTCGCATTAAAAATATAGGGATTTTCGGCATGGAAATGAGATAAGGAACGAATACCATAATCGCTGAAAAATTCATTTTCATCTAACATTTTTTCGAGGATTATTCGTAGGCGTTCGGGACTAACAATTGCTAATAAACGTTCTGAGTCAATACCGCAAGCTTCCATACAAGCAATATTGGCGCTAAGGTCTATCCTATTTGCCATAAACCATTTTACCCGTTTCTGGAATTTAGGTAATTGTTGTAAAGTTTCTGAGTCAATAATTGCCACAGCAAATAATGGAATTAATCCTACTATTGAACGGATTTTTATATGTATATCTTCTTTATCTGGTTGGTGGAGAACATCATAATAAAAATTATCAGTTTCATCCCAGAGTTGAGTCCCATCTGAACCTAAATGATTCATGGCATCAACTATGTAGAGAAAATGCTCGAAAAATTTAGAAGCAATATCTTCGTATACTTCATTTTCTTTGGCAAGTTCCAGAGCAATAGTTAACATATCTAGACAGTACATTGCCATCCAACTTGTACCGTCTGATTGTTCAATATGACCTCCGGTTGGTAACTCTGAACTCCGGTCAAATACTCCAATATTATCTAAGCCTAAAAAACCTCCTTCAAACACATTATTTCCCTCAACATCCTTCTGATTTACCCACCAAGTAAAATTGAGTAAAAGTTTTTGAAATACTCTTTCGAGAAACTTGCGATCGCTACGACCATAAAGTTCTTTTTCTATTTGATAAACTCGCCAAGTTGCCCAAGCATGAACGGGAGGATTTACATCACTAAAATTCCATTCATAAGCTGGTAATTGACCGTTGGGATGCATAAACCATTCTCTGGTTATTAGGTCTAATTGACGTTTAGCAAAATCAGGGTCAACTATTGCTAAAGGTACGGCATGAAATGCTAAATCCCAAACAGCATACCAAGGATATTCCCACTTATCAGGCATGGAAATTATATCGTCATTAAATAGATGAACCCACCCATAATTTCTAATATGTTTACGGTTTTCTGATACTGGCGGTTGGGTAGGGTCGCCTTTTAGCCATTCTTCGACAATATAATGATAATATTGTTTTGTCCAAAGTAGTCCGGCAAAGGCTTGACGCTGAATATTACGCCATTCATCCTTCATTTTACAAGGGGAAAGACGCTGATAAAATTCATTTGCTTCTTGAATTCTGGTTTGAAAAGTTTCTTCAAATTCTGTGTCTAAAGGCTGTTTAATTTCTGGGGAGTTAGCAAGTCTCAATTTAACAATTTTAGTTTCACCTGGTTCTAGTTCTAGACGATAATGTGGAGAAAATTTAGTTCCATACATCTCTGGATTAATGGCATTCTTTTGTCCATTAATTAGATAGTTATTGATGCCGTCTTTGGTATAAGGAGAATCATTTTTTTCTCCAAATAAAGTTTGTTTATTAGTTTCATTTTCTGTGAAAAATAGTTCCATTGTCTGAGGAAAATAAAACCACCTTTTTCCTAAAGTTGGGTGGTCTGTTTCAATGAGACCAGGATTAATTTTTTTGAGGAGAGGTTTTTTTGATTGATTATCCCAAGACCAAGTATTTCTAAACCAAAGAGTGGGTAATAAGTGTAACGTCTTAGTTTCTGAACCTCGATTATTTACTGTAATTTTAATTAAAATATCTTCTGTTGTTGCTTTAGCGTATTCGACCAAAACATCAAAATAACGATTTTCTGCAAATATTCCTGTGTCGAGTAATTCGTATTCTGAAGATTTGCGGTCGCGCTGTTGATTTTCTGCTACTAAGTCAGCATAAGGATAAGCACTTTGAGGATATTTATAAAGTGCCTTCATGTAACTATGACTGGGGGTATTATCTAAGTAAAAATAATATTCTTTAACATCTTCCCCATGATTTCCTTGACTTCCAGTTAAACCAAAAAGTCGTTCCTTGATAATAGGGTCTTCCCCATTCCAGAGAGCGATCGCAAAACACAGTCGTTGATGATTATCTGAAATACCACAAATACCGTCTTCTCCCCATCGATAAGCACGAGAAAGAGATTGTTCATGGGAGAAATAATCCCAAGCGGAACCATCTTCGCTATAGTCTTCTCGTACTGTTCCCCACTGTCTCTCACTCAAGTATGGCCCCCAACGTCTCCAGTATGCTTCATGGTTGAGGTCTGCTTCTAGTCTTTGTTCTTCTTGAGTAAATAGGTTATTGTTTTGAGTATTCATCATAATTAATGTTTCGGAACAGTTAAAAATATCAATATCAATTTATTATAATTTTGCTCAACTATTCTGTAACACAATATCCTGATCATCATTTAACAGATAGGTTATTGTTTTGAGTATTCATCATAATTAATGTTTCGGAACAGTTAAAAATATCAATATCAATTTATTATAATTTTGCTCAACTATTCTGTAACACAATATCCTGATCATCATTTAACACAGCTGAATAAATTGTTTGGTGGGTAGGACACGGGGACACGGAGACACGGGGACGCGGAGATGGATGGATAAGAATTGATTTTCTTTTTGATTTTTGGAAATGTCTAATAATAAAGAATAAAATCAAGTATCGTACAGAAATCATCAATTATTTCCCACTACTCCCTACTCCCTACTCCCTTGACTCCTCTCGGTCTAAAAAGCTTGCACTTTTTAAAGGCAAAAAAAAGCTGAAACCAATATCAGTCAATGCGCATGATATTTAATCAGCAAGCCCTACTGAACTATAAAATATGGCTGAAACAGTCTATATTCATTAAAACCCCATCATGATAGCTGAATGCTTACCCTAAACCAATAGATGAATCAAAAAATTTAACTGTTCAATTGTTTAATAGGCAAACTTAAAATTGCTAAAATCTTAGAAATATTTATATCTTCTGCATTTTCAATGACTAACTCCTCATTATTAATATCTACATTTTGACCAGAAAGTT
>NZ_JAAHGU010000101.1:0-27174 GCF_010692685.1 Okeania sp. SIO2F5
CGTTAAAACAGCTAGCTCAAAATTTAGAGTCTAGCAGTTCCGCTTTATCCCGTGGTTTTAAGGAGTTATTTGGCATGAGTCCGATGCGTTATCTCAAGGTGCGAAGACTCAATGCATTGCGACAACGGCTGAAAGCAAGCGATCCGGAGAACTCTAGTATAACTACGCTTGCAGGTCAATTTGGGTTCTGGAGTGCAGGTCATTTTGCTAGAGATTACAAAGCTATGTTTGGAGAGTTGCCTTCAGAGACGTTGCAAAAGACTGCAAAAGTTTAGTTTGAGTATTAGACATCTCCAAAAATCAAAAATAAAATCAATTATTATCCAGAAATTATCAATTATTCCCCTCCTGGGAGGGGTGAGGGGTGGGTTCCCTGTTCCCTGTTCCCTGTTCCCTGTTCCCTGTTCCCTCTTTTCTGGAGATGTCTATATGATGGATAAAATAAAGTTTTCATAAAATGGTTGAGAATTAGTCGATCAATTCAACAATATGGGAAATAATACCAAAATGCTGTTCTAAAATTAAGAAAAGATAACTAGAAAATCTACAAGGTTAATATGGAAAGAGGTTTATTGTGGTTGCCCCTATTGGGTGTGTTTATCTGGTTAGCTTGGGCAGGTTGGAATGAGTATCAAAAGTTGGAATCTTACCGTGCTTGGGCAGAATCTTTTGAGAAAGCTAAATATGATATTTATGCGGTATTGGGTCAGAATGGTGAAAGTATAACTTGGGGAAAACCTACACGTAAGGGACCTGTTAATTTGGAAACCTTTTCTTTGTCAGATGTGATTTCGCTACAATTATTAGTTAATAATAAGGTAGTAGATCCGGAAAATTTACCAGGTCAAGGTAAAGTAGTTTTGGAGTTTATTTTTTCTGATTCTAAAAATATCCAAATTCCCTTTACAGATATTGATTTAGCAGTTAATTGGTGCAAATATTTACAGCAAAAATTATAGTAGTTGAAGTAAACTTTAGTAAATTTGCCTGTTCCCTTAAAAAAATAGATATTTCATCAAAAAAATGTCGGAACGTTCCATGGCAAGTTGTTAAGCATTTAAACCATATATCCAATTTTTGTTCAAGGCAACAGGCAACAGAAAACAGGGAATATAAAACCTAAATGATTTTTAGCTTACCTCCCTATAAGTTTAATGGGTGTTGGTGATGCGTGGCTATGATTTTGCTTTAATGGCGATGGCATAAACATTAACTGAAAAGCATTTTATATTTTGCAAAATTTAGGTTTCATAGCTTGATTCACCAACACCGTTTAATGGGTAGTCCTCCATCGTAATAGTAGATAGGAACAATCAATTTCCAGTGGGAGCATCCTGCCCGCGAGTACGGGAGCAAGATGTTCCCACTGTTTTCCTCACAAAAATAGGCGTTGGTGAAGCGCGGGTATGATACTAATCTTAATTACTTAGGAGTCAACCCACCCCTGTCCCTCCCAGGAGGGGAATTCAGTCGGACCTCCTCAGGAGGGAAGAAAGAAGAATAAACCCCAAGTATAAGGAGAAAGTTTTTTGGTCGGGTAAGTACGGGAGCAAGATGCTCCCACTGTTTTACTCACAAAAATAATAAAAAATCAAATCAATTATAGGGGATAAATTATCAATTATTCCCCTCCCAGGAGGGGAAGGACCTCCTCAGGAGGGAAGAGAATGCGCGAAACATTTGCTCTTGGATGAAGATGAAAATTTTTTTTATACCGAACCCGAGCGGATTTGATATAAACCCTTATTTATCGGTAATGCACAACCATTACAATGTACCACCATCGTTTAATAAATTTCTGGGGATGTCTAATATCAAATCCGGTAGTATCGGTACAATTAATATCGTAGGGGTTTTGTGACCAAACCCCTACCAAGTTTGGAATTTTGCCTCTTTTAGAATCTTCTACTCCAAAGTAAGCGTATTTGATATAATAGAGTCAAGCTTACTAATACCAATTCACTTTAAATATGTCACAAATAGTTTCAACCTTTAGATATGAAATAACTTCCTGAAATTACTATATTGTTAAAGTTTTGAGCTGATAAAATCTTACTTTTGACTTTGAATTTTTGACTTTTAAATTCCCTACTCCCTAAAAAAAATGGTATTAAAATTTCTGAAAAAAATTAGTAAAGCAGTGGCAGAAGCAGCTAAATTTGTTACTCTTAAAAAAAATGCAAAATCTACAAATATAGTAACTACAAAAAATCCCGTTTTAGCCAAACGAAAAGAAAATATTCAACTAGAAAAATTAAAACTAGAATATATCCAAAATCAAGATAACTTTGATTTAGAGAAACTGAGTCAAGATAATTCCCAAGAATTACAGGCATTTATTCAAATTGCCGAAACTACCAGACTCGAAACAAATATAGATTTTCCAAGATGGCTGTTGGAACAAGAAAAAGCAATTCAAATAGAACTACTCAAACAAAACTATGAACTTCAACGAGAATTAGTTGCCTATCAACGAGAAACTTCTCTACAAATTATAGAAGAACAAAAAAGATTAGAAAATTCTCCTATTTGGTTAGTTGCTGCCGATATTCTCAACTCCGATCCAGAGGAAAAAATTCTGCCTCTGCGAGTTTTCTTTGCTCCGCCAAAACTCGTATTTGATAGACTTGAAGCAGCTAATAATTATCCTAATTTTTTCCCTAATATTGAACTGACTTTAGCAGACGGTTTGCGACAATTTTTCATAAATTATACAGCTAAAGGCAGAGAAATAGATTTTTTGGCAGGAGCTTGGGTAAGTAAATCTTTTCATAGTGAAGCCAGTATTAAAGCTTTATTTGGTGTATTAAAATCTCAGCCAACTTTAGTTTTAGAATCAGAAGTTAATGGTAATTATCTCAATTTTAGAATTGCTTATTGGAGTTTAGGTTGGTCGAAATATCGTTACGACCCTATTATTTCTAGATTGCCTTATCAAGATATTTTATATGAATCTGCGAAACTCCGGGCGCGTCGATGGTTAGCAATTAGGTCTAAGTTAATTGCTACCGGAGAAAAAGGGAAAAAAATTGATGAACTTTATGGCGGTAATAATTTAATCAACCTGAAAAAATTACAGCGAGAGCAAAAATTTAGAAAGGCAGGAATTGACATTAGTGAGTTGGATATGAACTATATTGTCAATCAGAAAGACTTTGAGGAATTAGGGAAATTTTTAACTCTTTATCATTGTATATTTGCTGGTTTAGTAGCAGATGAATATTTTTTAGTTGAATATAATCTCCCTCCTATTTTGCCAGAATTATTACCCGATTTAATTAAAAATTTACCAGAATCTCCAGAAGTTGATGAGATGATGGAATCGGTGATTTTATATTATCAAAAAATTTATCAATATTTAGAAATTCAGCGTTCTGGTTGGATGCCAGAATTGACTTTAGATTTAGCTCAAAGTTTGGCAAATTTACAAAATAAAGTTTGGGCAATTACACAGATTGAACATTCCTTAAAATATTGGTTAAAGTCACGGGGTTTGTCGTCAGTTCCAGACAAATTAATTTTGCTATTGGAAGCCATAGAATCTGTAGTAAAAGCAGAAGATTTGGAATATGTAAATAAATTAAATCAATGTTTAACAGCTATTGGTGAAACTAGGCAGTTAAATATAATGGAAATTTGCTACAAACGAGCAGTAAGTAATTTTAAACAGGAAGATTATCTAGGAGCAATTAGTGATTTTGACCACGCAATAAAGCTGAATCAAAATTGGGGTGAAGCTTATTATAATCGTGGTTTTGTTTATGGAAAAATCGGTCAATATCAAGCAGCCATTAATGATTTTACCCAGGCATTGCAGATCAATGAAAATTGGGTAGATGCCTATAATAAACGAGGTGATACTTTTAATCAATTAGGACAATACGAACAGGCGATCACTGACTATCAACAAGCATTAAAACTACAGCCAGACTGTGAAGATGCTCGGCGAAACTTGGGCATTGTCCAGGGAGTTGTGGCAGAAATAAAACGCCAACAACAAGAAGAAATAAAACCAGTATCTCCACCCGTTCAAAAAACATCAAAACAACAGAAACATAAACTAGAAAATTGTGTTGTAACTAATGAATTTCAGGCACATTCAGAAGGAGTAAGTTGTCTTGCCATCAGTCCAGACGGACAAATATTAGCTAGTGGTAGCTATGATGACACTATTAAGTTGTGGCAGTTGAGTACCGGAGAAGAAATTTCTACTTTTACAGGACATTCCGACGATGTGGAGTCAGTGGCATTTAACCCTAATGGCGAGATATTAGCTAGTGGGAGTTACGACCACACTATCAAACTATGGCAGTTGAGTACAGGCAAAAAAATTCGCACTTTGCGCGGACATTCCAATGATATTGAGTCCTTAGCATTCAGTCCCAATGGTCAGATACTAGCGAGTGGAGGGGATGATAACGAAATTAAGTTGTGGCAGGTGAGTACGGGTAACGAACTTCATACTCTCAGGGGGCATTCTCAGAGGGTTTGGTCTGTGGCGTTTAGCAATGATGGGCAGATGTTAGCAAGTGGGAGTGGTGACAATACCATTAAGATTTGGCATTTAGCTACAGGGCAAGAAATTAAAACTCTCAGGGGGCATTCTGGTTATGTGAGTGCAGTTGCGTTTAGTACTGACGGTGAAATATTGGTGAGTGGCAGTGATGACAACACTATTAAGTTATGGCAGTTGAGTACGGGTCTGGAAGTAGCTACTTTGACTGGGCATGACAAAAGTATTTGGTGTTTAGCAGTTTCGCCAGATGATACTTTGCTGAGTGGGGGTGCGGATAATATGATTAAAATATGGCAGTTGAGTACAGGTCTGGAAATGGGTACTTTGACTGGTCATGCTTTGGGTGTTTTAGCTGTAGCAATTTCTCCTGAAGGAGATTTTTTGGTCAGTGGGGACGGTGATGGTTGTATTAGGGTTTGGCGATAGGTTGTTTGCACTCAGGAGTCATATCATGTCCGCTTGAATAGTTACACCTTGGTGAAGGGAAGGCAGAAGGATTTCTGGCAATTTTGATTTAATTTTATACACAAACTATGCTACCGGACATGATATCAGGAGTCAAGAAGGAAGACGAGAAGAAAGTTTTTGACCGCTAATTAAAACTCACATTCCGCACTTCAATTTCTAACATTAAAAGTAGTAGAAAAATCCGTAACTTGGTAGATATTTATACTATATAGCTCCTACATTTGACCTTTCTCAGCAGTCAGATTCTCAGGAAAATATTAAGTACAAATACTCAATTACTTACTCCTATTGACCACTATAATTGTCTCCTGTCTCCTAATAATACCATTTTGAAAAAAGAATGTTACGAATAGTAAGAGGGATAAAAATAATTTTCAGGAGACATCCCTTTGACAAAAAAGATGATTTCCAACCTAAAAAGTGGTATTGAAGCCATTCCCATACGACTCCTGACTCGGTCTTTCCCCTCGTGGGAGGGGGAGGGGCGAGGGGTGGGTTGACTCCTAAAAAATCCCCTAGTTATTTGTAGCAAAAATTTATCAAAATGGTATAATAGACATCTCCGAAAAAGAATAGACTTTTTGCAGAAGTAGGCAACAGGCAACAGGCAACAGGCAACAGGCAACAGGCAAAAGGGAAGAAAATTTATGAAAAAAGACACAAAAAATAATCTATATGTGTAATTTCCACTCCTATGTCTAATAAGTATTCAACCGGATTTTATATTAACTGTGGCAAAGTCGTTGATGTCTTTGAGGAAAATGGTGGTTTTGACAACGTTTGAGCAAACTCCACCTACTGCTGTAAGAATAGCTTCTAGGTTTTTCATTACTTGTTCTGTTTGTTTACTTACATCGTCGGTATAGACTATTTGATTGATTCTAGTGTCGATCGCTATTTGACCTGATACAAAAATCATTTGATTATATGGACTAACTGCTTCGGGTGCTTTGTCGGTTTTGATTATTTTGCGTATTGTAGTAGGTATTATTGTTTCTATTTTTTGTTGGTTATCGCTTGGTGTTTCTGCTTTGGTAAATTCTTCATCATTCGGCATTATGGTATCAGTAAAGTCTGCATCTTTATACTTTCCACCCATAAGTTTTAGCACCAGATAAATTGGCTTTAATCAGATTAGCTCCTTCTAAGTCAGCTCCCATCAAATTTGCTCCTTGTAAATTTTTCCTTTCTAAATTTACTTCTTTGAGAGAAGCTTTTTTAAAGTTTGCATTAGTAAGGTTTGAGCCAATACCACATCACTATATAATATATAATAGATGTAAATATCAATAAAAATTAAAGACTATGAAACTGCCAAAAATTATTACTATTACCCTTTTAACAATTGCCGGATTAACTACGCCAATTCTAGCAGAAAATGCCAATGATATCCGAAGATTTTTAGATAATCCATCAGCAGTTTGTCAAGGATGCGACCTTAGTGGAGCTGACCTTAGTAATATCAGACGACGAGGTGCAAAACTTAGACAAGCTAACTTAACAAATGCCGACTTAAGCAAAAGTAATTTTAGTGGTTCTTACTTTACTTGTGCTGACTTAGCTGATGCTAACCTGCAAAATACTAACCTCCAATGGTCTAATTTAGTGGATGCTAATCTCCGTGGAGTTGACCTCAGAGGTGCTGACCTCAGCAAGACTGATTTAAGTGGTGCTATTTTCGAGGGTGCTTTAACAGAAGGGGTAATATTAGAAGGAGCAAAAATGCCTGATGGAGCAACTATTTATGATGGCCGTGGTTTAGAGTCATTTCAGCCTAGACCCATTTTATCTCAAGCACGAGTTCAATGTCTGGGAGACCAAAAATAATCGGTAGTGGTGCATACTCATGGTAGAGGGAAATGGAGATATGTGGAGATGGGGAGATGGGGAGATGGGGAGACCTGGAGCGGAAAAAACTGTGAGTAGGAAAGAAACCGAAATACATCCTCTCTCTTGGTCGATTGGATATGGGGAAGTCTCCTCGCCATCCCACTCTACGGGAAGCTCCGAAGATCAACCGCTTTCTTTTAATTGGAGCTGAGGTAATAACAGTTGACATCATTAGGTAATTTGTCCAAAGTCCAAATCAATAGACATCTGGTAAAAATCAAAAATCAAATCAATTCTCACACTATATATATCAATTATTTCCCCTCCTGGGAGGGGGAGGGGTGAGGGGTGGGTTCCCTACTGCCTACAGCAAAGCTGCCTACTGCCTATGCGTGGAGGAGATGTCTAATACCATTACCGTTGCAGGACTGCCAAATAATCTTAATTGTTGAAGTTTGGTTGAAGAATAAAACTTCAAACTCTTAATATAAAATTACTTCAAATTATGATTAATTAGTTTGGTATGAGGTCTGGAGATAGTGAATTGTTTATAGTCTAATGAATGGTTAAATAATTTGATATTATAGGCTTTGTGAGAATCCCCTATTCCTCTCCCCAACCTAAAATTTCTTTGTTTGTTTTTTCTTTTTACCAAATAATTAAGCTTGAAAGCTTCTACGCATCAAGAATAAAAAAAATCATTTTAGTCAATCCTCTAATTTTAAGGAGAAGTAATTATGAATGATAATTGTTATAGGAGTTGCCATTACTATATTTGACAGATAAAAAGCTTAAAACTTAGATCACGCCAGATTTTTCCTTCTTCCTTCTTTCTTCTTCATTCTGCTATAATTGTTGAATATTTTCAGAAAATATGTCTATTTATTCCTCAAAATCTGCCGATCATTTTGTAGTTAATTACAATAAT
Organism: Okeania sp. SIO2F5; assembly: GCF_010692685.1. NCBI lineage: Bacteria > Bacillati > Cyanobacteriota > Cyanophyceae > Oscillatoriales > Microcoleaceae > Okeania > Okeania sp. SIO2F5. The sequence goes on from NZ_JAAHGU010000101.1 coordinate 7,743, forward strand.
ATTACGGCCGCAGCTAATCGTTTATTGTCGGTGGCTAATCGCACACCTGTAATAACTTCAAAAACTGTAAATCAACTAACTAACTGTCAAGTATTTTTCAAGTGTGAAAATTTTCAACGAACAGGATCATTTAAGTTTAGAGGAGCTTACAATGCTCTATCTCAACTATCAAAAACTCAAAAACAATCGGGAGTCTTAACCTACTCTTCGGGCAATCATGCTCAAGCGATCGCCTTAGCAGGAAAATTATTAAATATTCCCACAACTATAGTTATGCCCGACAACGCTCCACAAGTAAAAAAAACGGCTACTCGTGGTTATGGAGCAGAGATAATTTTCTATGATGTAAATGAAATAAATAGAGAAAAACTAGCTCAAAAAATTGCTCAAGAAAAAGGTTTGATAATTATTCCTCCTTATGACCATTGTGATATTATTGCCGGACAAGGTACAACTGCTTTAGAATTAATTGAACAAGTAGGAAGTTTAGATTTACTATTAGTATGTTGTGGTGGGGGTGGTTTACTTTCAGGTTGCGCGATCGCCACTAAAAATCTCTTAAAAAACTGTCGAGTTATTGGCGTGGAACCGAAAAATGCAGATGATGCAACTCGGTCTTTTTATTCTAAAATTCTACAAACTGTATCTAATCCTAATACTATTGCTGATGGTGCTAGAACACCTTATTTAGGCAAGTTAAATTTCCCATTAATTTTGAATTATGTTGATGATATGGTGACAGTTTCAGAGGAGGAAATTTTAAGAACAATGTATTTTATCTGGGAGAGAATGAAATTAGTAATAGAACCCACTGGAACATTGGCAGCAGCAGCTTTATTAGAAGGTATTGTTAAAGTTTCTGGTGTGAGAGTTGGAGTAATTATTAGTGGAGGAAATGTGGATTTAAAACAGGTGGGAGAGTTATTTAAATTTCTTAATTAACTGTAAATAAATTAATAAATTGACTAAATTGAAAGTTTAGGAGCTATAAAGAACTAGCAAATTAACTATTGAACAATCTTTTGTGCAACAAAGCATCTAATATCATGTCCGGTTAAACAGTGATAAATAAATAACTACGGAGTCCTCAGGAGTCAGGAGTAAACCCACCCCTCGCCCCTCCCAGGAGGGGAATTCAGGAGGAAAGAGGGAAGAAAGAAGAAGAACTGGAGTTGAAGGAGAAAGTTTTTTTATAACTAATTATCCGGACATGATATAAGCACCAATAATACTGTTGTCGGAACTCAATTTCACAATTTTCCTGAAGTTCCAATTCCCATAGTTGCTGATATGAGTTCTGACTTTTTGAGTAAGGTCGTAGACCCTTCTCCCTGTGCTTATATATATGCACACGCTCAGAAAAATGTCGGACTTTCGGGAGTGACTGCGGTTGTAATCCGAAAGAGTATTTTGGAAAATAGTCCGGACGATCTGCCAGAACTTCTAGACTATCGCACCCATATCGAACGTGGCGTTGGTGAATTAATGTATGATATTAATCTTAATTATTTAGGAGTCAGGAGTCAGGAGTCAGGAGTCAGGAGGAAAGAAAGAAAGAAGAAGAAAGAGTAGTAGAAGGAGGAAGTTTTTTGTTTGCGCTCTTATCCGGACAAGATATCATACCTCTTTTCACCAACGCCCGAACGTAAGTCTAATTACCATACACCTCCCTGTTTTTCTATCTATATTATGTGGCATATTTTGCGCTGGATAGAAGAAGATATTGGTGGAGTGGAAGCAATGGAAAAAATTAATAGGCAAAAATCTTCTGCTCTCTATGATTTTATTGATGCGACACTTTTATTTGATTGCCCTGTAGAAGTTGATTCGCGATCGATGATGAATGTAGTTTTTACTTTGCCTACGAAAAGCTTGGAAGAACAGTTCATTCAGGAAGCGTTTGCATCTGGACTTGTTGGTGTAGCAGGACATCGTACTAAGGGAGGATGTCGTGTCAGTCTTTATAATGCTGTCACTTTAGATGCAGTTAAAAATCTGGTCGAATTTATGGATAAGTTTGCTCAAAAAACGAATTATCAAAAATCTGCTTGAGCGTACATAGATTCAATAAGTTCATCATCATTATTTTGGCGTTGCACAATCAGGGATGATTAAATCCGAAAGTAGATATTTTTGGATAATTCTTTCCTCAATATATGTACAGTTTAAAATCTATTATCATTCTTTAATGTGCAACCCCATTATTTTAGTTGACGTTGGTGAAAAGAGGTATGATATCCTGTCAGGATAAGAGCGCGAACAAAAAACTTTCTCCTTCTACTACTCTTTCTTATTCTTTCTTTCCTCCTGACTCTGTCCGACTGAATTCCCCTCCTGGAAGGGGGAGGGGCGAGGGGTGGGTTGACTCCTAAATAATTAAGATTAATATCATACACGCGCTTCACCAACGTCTTTTAGTTTATTAGAGTTGTCGCTAAATAAAGGGAAAAAATCACTCTAACCTAGACAGAGCAATAATTCCCAGCATTTTTTTTCTCCAATAGCTACAATCCTTACAGAACAAGGTTTTTGGGGGATTTTTAAGTTATAAAGCTACAAGTCTATTGATTGTGATGTTATTGAACCAAATTTAATATTATCATTTTCTTTGTGGGTTTAATACCCCACCGTCAACGGGGGTGTTCAAAATTACTTGGGGGAGCGAATCCCCATGTAATTTTCCTCCTGTCTCCAGTATAGCTGTCTCCTGTCTCCTTCTTCAACAGGATGTTAGGTATGAGGTACGAAAAACTAGGACTTGAGATTGCTTTCCGTTCCGGAATGCTCCGCAAACCCTATGGGTCGCAATGACGGAAATACGCTCAGGTGCGTAAGTCCTATTAGTATAAGTCAAACATCTGCCGCCTTTTTTGCTTCTTCTAACCAACGATCAAACAACTCTTGATTATTTTCAACCCACTCCTTAGCATGGCGACGAATATCCTCTGGAGAATCTTCACCCTCTTTAATATATAGACTTTCAACATTCATATCCTCAGCAGGAATTTGAACCAGTTCAAACCAACGTTTGGCAACTGGGTTAGCTGCTAAAAATTCTTTGTTAGCAAAAATTCGCAGGCGATCGACAGCAAACCCAAGATTTTTACCTTCTATAGTGGTGTCTTTTACTGTTATATTTTTCTGGGATTCTGGAAGAGAGGTAAAGGGAACTTCCAACCAAATTATATCTTTGTCTGGTTTTAAGACTGTAGATACCCAGTGAGGATTATAAGCATAGTAGAGAACACTTTTCCCTTGCTGGTAGCGACTAATAACATCTGCAAGCAAAATAATGTATTGTCCTCTATTGTGTTCAACTGTATCTTCTAGTCCATAAGCTTTGATATGATGATCGATTATTCGTTCACAAAACCAACCAGGATTACAACCAACTAAATTAGCTTTACCATTACCATCCGAATCAAATAGTTGAGCAATTTTCGGGTCTTTAAGTTGTCCAAGATTAGTAATTTTATATTTATCGGCAGTTTTTTTATCGATTTGATAACCTTGTATCAAATCAGGAGTCAGAACTCCAACTCGCTCTAACTTTTTTTCACCCCCAGCATTATTAAAATATTCTTGGTGTGCTTTTTCAGCACCGATAACACTATAATCTAGGTCACTATTAGCAACAGACAAATAAATAGCAGGGTAATCAATTTCTTTCGGTTTTTCAATCTGATAACCAAGTTTTTCCAGACCAATATTCACAATTTCTGTTTGGAAATGTTCTTCAACCCAATTACTATGGGCAGCACGAACTCTAGTTTTTTTTACAGACGAATTTGATTGACAGGCAATTAAACCTATCAACAAAATTGTCAAAGTCATTCCTAAAGCAAATTTTCTGAACTTTTGTTTCATTAAACAGTTCTAATTAACTTATAATAAAGATTATTTAGGTAGACTATATCCTCAAACATTTGATTATCCAAAAACTTTATAAAAGCTTAAGTATTCTATATTTTCATAGGCAAAAATTATGCACTAAATTACAATCTAATACTAGAGCGTTAATCAAACAAATGAAAATTATTTGTTATCAATAATTCGCAGGCGATCGCTAATTATTTTGAGATCTGAAAAAATACTCTGGAGCTGAGTTTAGAGGTAGGAAGCAAGAGGCATTATCAATTACCAGTTATTAGTTATCAGTACCGCTCTAATTATTTCGAGATCTGAAAAAATATTCTGGAGCTGAGTTTAGAGGCAGGAGGCAAGAGGTATTTACAGCAAATATTTGTCTCAATGTTATAATACTCTAGTTCATTATACAGTTTATTATATAAGGTAATTTGTAAGCATTAAGCTATTAGCAGTCAGCTCGAGCGCAATAAAAATGAATGAAGTAAGTACTGGTTTAACTTCTACTACATTTTCAACTATATGGAGGGAAATGTAGATGTAGCTCGCACTTATTGCTAAGGTTAAGTAATAGGCAATTCTATTATTCATACTTTTAATTCTATAAAGCTGTTTGCGTAGCATTCCGTAGGAATAGCTGATAGCTGATGCCTGAATGCTTACGGTAATTTAAACTCAAACAATCAAGTTTATTTCCCAAAGAATACAAAAGATCAAACTTTCTTCAATTATGAAAACTCAACAATATCAACCATTTTTACTCCGCTTATTTCACGGTATTAATGCTTTACTGATAATTGCTTGCCTAATTACAGTTTTTTTAGTTTATGATAGCTGGGACGGTAGATTTGGTCAACTTGGTCTGACTGTAAAAAAACCGCAGTTTAATTGATATTCATGGAACTTTTACTTTTGTCTTGTTTTTTGTATTTTTGGGGTTTCTAATAGTTAGTATTAAAATTGGCAGAAACCGTTTAATTCAATCAGATGATTTGCCAAAATTAATAAATAAAGTAGGTACAAAAATTTGGTGGCATAGACTGCATCGCATTGTTAATACCACAATTTTACTGGCAGCAATTTTATCCATAGGTTCGGGAAAACTTCAAGATGAAAATTTGCTGCCAAGTGGAGAAATGAATCACATTTGGTACTACATTCATCTCACAGGTTGGTTAATAATGTTATATCATGTCCGGTTAAACAGTGATAAATAAATAACTACGGAGTCCTCAGGAGTCAACCCACCCCTCGCCCCTCCCAACCCACCCCTAACCCCTCCCCTCCTGGGAGGGGAAGGACCGAGTCAGGAGGAAAGAGGTAATAAAGAAGAACAACTGGAGTTGAAGGAGAAAGTTTTTTTATAACTAATTATCCGGACATGATATTATTGGCGATCGCTACTCACTTATTGATGAGTGCCAAAATAGGTGGAATATCTCTAATTTTATCTATGTTTAGGTTATAGCAGGGAATAGGGAACAGGGAACAGGGAACAGTAATAAAGAGGAGCTTTAAAAAGTTGAATATGAAAAAATTACAGGACTTACGCATAACTACCAAATATAGTAGGGGTTAACGGCCGTTAACCCCTACAAATAGTGTATAATTTCGTTTTTTGCGAAAGTCCTGTTGATATTAAACCAATTTATTAATCTCAGCTCATACAGAATTTTCCTGTTGAATTCTCACTCCTGAATTCTGACTCCTAAAATTCTTCCTAATGATGATGATGGTGACCATGATCGTGGTCGTGATGGTGATGATGACCGTGGGAATGTCCATGCTCCCCACCGTGACTATGACTATGAGTTTTCTTCGCTTGTGCCACTGCTAAAGAAGGATTAACAGCTAAAGCATTCTCACTCAACAACTCCTCAATATAAAGGTTAGCCCAATCAGCAGCCATCTGCAAAAATTCTGGGCGATCGTTTACACAAGGCATTTGACGATAAGTTACTTCTGGATACTTGCGACGTATTGCTTCAATAATATGCTCGACATCTAATAATGTTTCGTGATTTTCTGTGGCAAAACCAATAGGCATAAATATAATAGCTGTTGCACCTAATTCTATGAGGTTTTTCGCAGCAGTTTTCGCATCTGGTTGAGTCCAGTCAATTAGTGGGGTATCGTGGTTTAACCAACCTACAGAAATTAAAGGATAACGATTAATTAAACGTTCCCGCACTAACTCATAAAGTGCCTGACTTTCATCAATTCCAGAAGTAAAACCTTTAGCTTCGTGAGGGCAACCATGATTAGTTAAAACAATGCCAATTTGAGATGGTAAATGAGCAACTGCCAAATCATTAGCAATTTCTTCTTCTACCATTTTTGCCATTAGATTAATATAATCAGGTTCGTTATAAAAGGAAGGAATATAACGTTGACCTTTTATCCAATGTTCGGTCTTATCTGCTAATTTTACCAAGGCTTCATTAACTTGTTCGACGGCAATTCCACTGGTAAAAATAGAGTCAACTACGAGCAAAGGATAAATCAATAATTTATCAAATCCTTCAGCTTTAATTTGTGTTAATACTTGTTCTGGTAAGTGGGGAGCGCAGAAGTTAAAAGCTTTGAAAACTTTGACGCGATCGCCCCACTTTGCTTGGAGATTTTTTTCAATTCCAGCTCTTTGACTTTCAAAAATAGCATTATGAGGAGAAATAAAATTACCATGTTGATGACTCCATTCATGCAAGTCAAAAATAGCTAATAATTTGGCAATGGGAGGGTATATCCAGGTAGGAACAGGAGCAAATTTAGCAGTAAGTAAATTTAATGCTTGTTCGTTATAATTAGCAAAATCTTCATAACTTTCTACTTCACCATATCCCATTAATAAAACTGCTACTCTGTCTTTTTTATCGGATGGAGTAACTGTTGATTGTTGAATTTTTTCTGGAGTAGTAACCACGTTTTTTCCCTTGATTTTAGAATTATTAATTAACTTGATACAAGAATGTACAACAGAAACAATTTATTGGCTTATACTCGGTCAAAAAAACAAGTATAAAAATCCTTTTTTTGAGAATAGGTTTGATTGAAATATGATTGAAAAAAACAAACATTTTTCTCAAACCTACTCCTACCACTATTGGTTTCTGTGCAACAGTAATAGTGAGTAATTAGACTCTGGTGTTAGTTTAACACTCCCCTCCGGGGGGATGGGTACTACAATAATTGAGATTATATAAAATATTCAAGGTTTGCTTGGGACATTTAACGAAGTCAGAAGTTAACCCACCCCTAACCCCTCCCAGGAGGGGAAGTAGGGGATTGGAGCAAGGTTCCAAAAATACAGCATATTTCGGGCAAATAAGGTACAGGGTAAATGATGAAAATATTGTAGTGCGCGCATCTTGCTCGCTTCGGGGTGTACCTTATAACAATGGGAAGCGCTGTATTTTGCCTTAAAAGGCGACGTTTTAGACCCAATTATTTTGATCAAAAGTTGAAAACTCAGATAAGGCCAGATTTTTCCATCCTTCAGTCCTCTCCCAGATAACTAAAGCCTTCTTCTTTCTTCCTTCTGAATTATGACTTTTGACTTATAACTTATAACTTTCTTCCTTCTTACTTCTGAATTATGACTTTTGACTTTTGACTTCACAAGGTACAGGGTAAATGATGAAAATATTGTAGTGCGGGCATCTTGCTCGCTTCGGGGTGTACCTTATAACAATGGGAAGCGCTGTATTTTGCCTTAAAAGGCGACGTTTTACACCCAATTATTTTGATCAAAAGTTGAAAACTCAGATAAGGCCAGATTTTTCCATCCTTCAGTTCTCTCCCAGATAACTAAAGCCTTCTTCTTTCTTCCTTCTGACTTCTGACTTTTGACTTATAACTTATAACTTCAGGACTTACACAAATTATTAGATAAAACGCTATCTGTAGAGGAAAAATGCCATTTTTCCTACTATATATGGCGGTTATGCGTCAGTCCTGACTTCTAACTTTCTTCCTTCTTCCTTCAAGATGACTATAGTAATTTGCCCTGGAATACACGACTCAAAGCTAACTGAGCAATTCTTGGAGGGACTATTTGTCCATTGGCAAAGTCTCTCTCAATCTGGAGAGTTGTTAATTTGTCCAACTCAAGATTATTCTCCCTATTCTGCTATTGACATTTTGAACTTTTTATGGATAAAAAACCAATTAACTAAAAATGTGCCACTATTATTTATTGCCTTTAGTGCTGGAGTAGTAGGAGCAGTAGGAGCAGCTTGGGGTTGGCAACTACGGGGTGGACAAGTCAAAGCCTTTGTTGCTATTGATGGGTGGGGAATGCCTGTAGAGGGAAACTTTCCTATATATAAGGTGAGTCACGACTATTTTACACATTGGAGTTGGGGACTTTTGGGGACTGTGGATGAAAGTTTTTATGCCCATCCATCTGTAGAACATTTGGAAATCTGGCGATCGCCCCAAACTACTACAGGTTGGTGGTTGCATCAAAACAGTATTGAAGTAAAAACAGCTTCACCAGTAACAGCAGCAGAATTTATCAGAATAATATTAGAAAACTATGGAGAATTAAGCACTTTTTCAGATGGTGAAGTATGTTCAATAATTAATAATTAATAATTAATAATTACCTCTCTTTGAAAAGAAGAGGATTGACTAAGCGGATAGTGAGGTACAGTTTAATACTAATCTCTTTTCGCTATTATCTATTCCCTATTGCCTATTACCTAAAAATTGTGGTCTAAAGCCTCCCTTTTTAAAGGGATAAAAAGCGGTCGATCTTCGGAGCTTCCCGTAGGGTGGAATGGCGTACTTCGGAGCGGCTCTGATAAGAGCGGGTCTCCTCGCTGGCCGACCATCGACCAACAGAAAAGAGACTATTCCTGATGTCAAGCCTCCTTATTGCAGATGTACTGATAACTGATAACTGAAATGACCTAGTTTTTTTAGATGAAACAAACAACAAAACCGCGAGTAAAAATTTACTGTATTAGCAGTATTGAAGAAGCAAAAATGGCAATTATTTATGGAGCTTCAGCTTTAGGTTTAGTTTCTGCCATGCCTTCTGGAATAGGAGTGATTTATGAGGAATTAATAGCAGAAATTTCTGCCATAGTTCCACCAGGTGTATCTACTTTTTTATTAACCAGTAAACAGGATGTAAAATCAATTATTGAACAACAGCGTCGGTGTCAGGTAAATACAATTCAAATATGTGACTATCTTACATTAGGAAAATATCAAGACTTGCGAGATGCTATGCCTGGAATTGCTCTTGTACAAGTTATTCATGTTACAGGAGAAGAATCGGTAAAAGAAGCTGTTGAAGTTTCTCCATTAGTAGATGCAATATTATTAGATTCTGGCAATAAATATCTACCAATTAAACAATTAGGAGGTACAGGTAAAGTTCATAATTGGGATATTAGTAAGAAAATCCGGGAATTAGTAGATGTGCCTGTATATTTAGCAGGTGGTTTAAACTCAGAAAATGTCACAGCAGCAATTAAACAAGTTTCTCCTTTTGGTTTAGATATTTGCACTGGTGTCAGAACAAATAATAAATTAGATGAAATGAAACTATCTAAATTTTTTAGTCAGATTTATTACAGTAGTTTTGGAGTTGATGAGGTACAAAATTTTAGGGAGTAGGGACGTTGCATACAACGTCCGTACAGAGTAGGGAGTAGGGAAAAAAGATTAATTTTAAAACTGTACCTCACTATCCTAAAAAGTGCTGTAATTTAGACAGAGTTCGATATAATCTCTAACTAAATTAAAAACTAAATTAAAAATTTTAATCAGGAAGCAGGAGCTAGTTAAGGTGAAAACAACAGAAAAAACTTCTTATATTAATGTTAATGGCGTTGAACATTACTATGAATGGATAAAGACATCAAATTCCACAGAAAAATCAAAACCAGTAATGGTATTTCTCCACGGATGGGGAGGTTCTGGTAGATATTGGGAAAGTACAGCTAAGGAACTTTCTAATCAGTTTGATTGTTTAATTTATGACTTACGAGGATTTGGACGTTCATGTTTACCTCAACCTTCTACTACTGAGAAAAAAACTCTTTTAAATTCATCAAAAAATCCTACAGAAAAATATGAATTAGTAGGCTATGCAGAAGATTTAGCAATGTTACTTGATGCTTTAAATTTAGAGAAAGTTTATATTAATGCTCATTCTATGGGAGGTTCTATTGCTGCCTTATTTTTGAATATGTATCCAGGGAGAGTAGAAAAAGCAATCTTAACTTGTAGCGGTATTTTTGAATATGATGAAAAAACATTTACAACCTTTCATAAATTTAGTCGTTATGTAGTTATGTTTCGCCCCAAATGGCTAGTACAAATTCCATTTATGAGCCGCATATTTATGGCAAGATTTTTATATAAATCTCTGCCCGATAGTATTAGTCGTACATTTTTAGAAGACTTTTTATTAGCAGATTTTGATGCTGCTTATGGCACAGTTTTAACTTCCGTAAGTAAAGAAGCTACAGAATGGTTGCCAGAACAATTTAAAAAATTTACAGTACCTACTTTATTAGTAGCTGGTGAATACGACCAAATTATCCCCGCAGAAATGGGTAAGCAAGCAGCAGAATTAAATGAAAAAATAGAATTAACTATTATGCCAAATACAGCTCATTTTCCTATGTTAGAAGACCGGGAAAATTATTTACAAAGAGTGACAAATTTTTTGTAAGCATTTAGCGTTCAGCTACCAGCTATCAGCCATTAATTCATTGCCTTTATAGCAGGAGTTAGTATTGAGAGATTTAAAGAGAATTCAAAGTATTGGAAAAAAACTAACGTAAGCATTTCCTACGCAATGCTGCGCAAACTAATCTTGACCTGAGCAGCGTATATTCATTATTTATGAAACAGCTAAAAGCTGAATGCCTACATTTTTTTTGCTTAGATAAAGCAAAATAAAAAAATACAATCTAGAGGGGAATTATCCACCAAGAAGAATTAAAATTTATTAATGAAATTGGTTATAACCTAACCTAAGTTATTGCTTGAATATGTTCAAAAGCTGATTGCTGTTTGCGCAGCATTCCCTAGGAAATGCTAATAGCTGAATGCTTACAGGTTAACTACAAACTCCCATAACAAAATTCCTTAATTTTAAGTGTAGAAATTTCTGTAAAAAATATGGTGGATACTGACACTGCCATACCGCTTAAAATTCTGCCATTATTAAAAATGTAAGTAAGCTTTAAGTTTAAGGATAATTAAATGAGTTTTTCCATTCAATCTCTATATACTTGGTATCGTAATACTATCCGTAATCCTAAATATCGTTGGTGGATTATTGCCGGAACATTGGCTTATGTATTAAGTCCTTTTGACATCTCTCCAGATTTTATCCCAGTTGTCGGACAGATTGATGATGTTGCTATTGTAACTCTCTTAGTGGCAGAAGTTTCTCAGATGGCAGTTGAATTTATCAAGTTACGTCGCAGTAAAAAAGATGTAGCAGTTGCACCTGATATTAATGATAAAGACTCAACTACTACTGATACCACAGTTGATGTAGATGCTGTTTCTGTCAAATAAATTGGATTTAGGCAAAATTAGCTTTTCATTATTTTGTCTTCACTGTATGAAATATGAAAAAGAATGCTACGGGAGATTCCCCCTAACTCCCATTCAACAGAAAGTGAAGCAACATCTGGCTTCCCCCTTGACAAGGGGGACAGGAGGGGGATCGAAGGCGTGATACATAGCAAAAATTTTAGTATCATAAACACTTAACACAAATATAGTCTTTTGTCTCCAGAAATTGGGGCAACTATTGACATAATCTAACAATGTCTGTGATGATAGAAAATCAGATAGCCTCAAGAGTCAACGATCTGATTTTAATAGGGTGAAATTCCTGGACTGACACGCTACCTCTAGACACATCAGAACCTACATCCAAGCCTCTGTATTATGACCAAGTAGAAATTGAATCAGGGAGATAATCAAATAAATGAGGAAAAGAAAAAGCAGTCCCAAATCCTTTTAGCTATGGGATAGAGGGTGTTGTAGTTCACCCAGTCAAGGTAAAAGCTGCAAAATAAGGATATGTCATATTTGACTATATTTTTATGAACTATTTCAAATAAGAATATTTAACCTAAGTCTCCAGTTGATGAAAAACGATGGACTTGGGTTTATTTTTTTGCGGGAAAATGGTATAAGTTCAAGGGTATTTGCTACGAGTAGGAAATAATGAAATTTAGGGAACTTGTAAATAAACTTGGTTGTGAGGCGATCGCTAGTAGTCTAGAAAAAACTAATGGTGTGGCCCCAGATATTACAGGTGTGGCCTCAGTGGATGAAGCAGTAGTAGGTACTCTTAGTTATATAGAAGGAGCAAAATTTGCCAGTTATTTAGGCACGACAAATGCTAGTGCTTTGATTTTGCCGATGGATGAGACTCTGCAAACCCAGGCAAGCGAACGTGGTATTGAGTGGGTAGCTGGAAAAGAACCGAGATTATTATTTGCCAAGGCGATCGCTCTTTTTTATCAACCTTTTCAACCTATTCGAGAAATTCATGGCACTGCTGTTATTCACTCAACAGCGGAAATAGGAAAAAATGTTCATCTTGGTGCTCATGTTGTAATTGATGCGGGGGTAAAAATTGGGGATAATGTTTGTATTTATTCAAATGTTGTAATTTATCCAGATGTGGAAATAGGAGATAACTCTGTTTTACACGCTAACTGTTCGATTCATGAACGTAGTCAAATTGGCAATGGTTGTGTGATTCATAGTGGAGCGGTTATTGGTGGAGAAGGTTTTGGTTTTGTGCCTACTCAAGATGGTTGGTATAAAATGGAACAATCTGGCAGAGTGGTTTTGGAGGATGGGGTTGAAGTTGGTGGCAATAGTACTATCGATCGCCCTGCAGTGGGAGAAACTAGAATTGGCAAAAATACGAAGTTAGATAATTTGGTGCATATTGGCCATGGTTGTCAAATTGGGAAAAACTGTGCTTTGGCCGCTCAGGTAGGTTTAGCTGGTGGGGTGAAACTGGGCGATAATGTGATTTTGGCAGGTCAAGTGGGTATTGCTAATCAGGCAAAAATTGGAGATGGAGTGATCGCTACTGCTCAAGCAGGTGTTCATAATGATGTTGCTGCTGGAGAAATGGTTTCTAGTAGTCCTGCTGTTCCTTATAAGATTTATTTGAAAGCGTCTGCTATTTATAAACGTTTACCTGAAATTTATCAATATGTGAAACAGATTAAGCGAATTTTGAATATTAGTTCTTAGGAAAGTGTTAAGCTATAAAACTGCTATTTCAATTTACGCCGACTATTTTTTAAGTAGACTTTAGTCTAGATATAGCAATCAGGAATCAGATATGAGAATTGAGGTGTTCCTTTAAAATTATAGAATGTAGCAGTTATCTTAGTTCATATATATTCGTTTTTTTCTTCTTACCGAAAAATCTTGGTCTAAAGCTTCCCCTTTTAAGGGGATAAAAAAAAGAGAATTCCGTATTTTCTTGCCTCCTTATTGCAGAGGTACTGATAACTGATAACTGATAACTGATAACTGAAATGGCTTATTCCCCATTCCCTAGCGCTATATAAATTTTTTCTGAGGAAAATTAGAGTGAAAGTTGAACAAGTTATTAATACCCTAAAGTTGGATTTACCTACTCTATTTGAAAAGGATATTTCCTACGATATTTATACTAAAGATATATTTTTTAAAGACCCAGTTAATACATTCAAGTGGAAGTTTAATTATCGAATTATTTTTTGGACTTTGCGCTTTCACGGTCGGTTATTTTTCACAGAACTCTATTTTGATTTACACGATGTTCAGCAAACAGAAGAAAATATTATTTTGGCAAATTGGACAGTGCGTGGAATATTAAGAGTTCCTTGGCAAGCCAGAATTTTTTTTAATGGTTATTCGACTTATAAATTGAATCAAGATGGATTAATTTATGAGCATATAGATACTTGGGATAGAAAACCTACTGAAATATTAAAGCAGTTTTTTCATAAAGGTTGAATTCAGTTATCAAAAGAGGGAATAGGGAATAGGTATGGAGGGAACAGGGAGCAGGTAATAGTAATTGATAATTTATGGATAAGACCAGTTAGTGTTAATTATTCTTGTTTTTAGTTCTTCCCCACTCCCCTACTTCCCCACTCCCTGTACGGACGTTGCATGCAACGTTCCTACTGACCTATCCGTGTATCCGTGCCATAATCCGTGTGAGCCACTCCCCTACTCCCCCACTCCCTCACTCCTGTCTCCTGTCTCCTGTCTCCTGACTCCTGATTTTTACTCTCCAATAGGAGAAATTTCAGCCATATCTAATATTCTAGGGATTAAATCTTCTCGCTTAATTGCCATCAAATGAACTCCGTGACAAATCTTACTAGCAATTTGTACTTGTTCGGCAGCAATTTTTATTCCTTCCTCTAAAGGTTTTTCAGCTTTTGCCAAACGATTAATAATATGTTCTGGTATATCAACTCCAGGCACATACTTATTAATAAAAGCAGCATTTTTGGCAGACTTTAGTAAAAATATTCCAGCTAAAATTGGCTTATTACTATCAACTGCAATTTGATTCATAAACTTTTCTAACTTATCAAAATCAGAAATTAATTGACTTTGAAAAAATTGACACCCTGCTAATAATTTCCGCTCAAATCGTTTTTTTAATCCAGACCAACTAGGGGACTGAGGGTCTACCGCAGCTCCTACAAATAAATCTGTAGCTCCATCTGGTAAAGTTTTCTCATTCCAATCTATCCCTTGGTTTAATTTAGCAATCATTTGTAATAAACGCACTGACTCCATATCAAATACACTCCTAGCATCTTTATGGTCTCCTGCTTTTACAGGGTCGCCAGTAAGAGCTAAAATATTATGAAGTCCTAATGCTGAAGCTCCCATTAGATCCGCTTGTAACCCAATACGGTTGCGATCGCGACAAGCTACTTGACATATTGGATCTATGCCATTATTTTTTAAAATAATTGATGCTGCCAATGAAGACATTCTCAAAACAGCACGACTGCCATCTGTTACATTAACAGCATGAACTCTACCTTTAAGTGTTGAGGCCATCTCGATCATGTGAGTAGGGTCAGCTCCCTTTGGTGGTGCTACTTCAGCAGTTACTAAAAATTCTTCCGATTTTACAGCATTACGAAATCTATTCATTTATTTATTACTTAGTTGTGGTTAAGTTGTTAATTTTTTCAGACTATTCGATAGATTAAATAAAAATCTTTTTTAACTAACTACTACTTACTTTTATTAGCGACGGAAACTTCAGAATATTCAATTGTACAGCAAATAAATATTATTTTTTTTGCTCATTAATAAATTATAATTTCCCTTCTACTTACACATAATTATCCAACTTTAAAATAACTTTTACAATAAGTTAATCCACTTAATTTCAGTTGAGGGTAATTGCGCTCGATAAAAATGAATAAGTTACTAATTTGAGCTTGATCTGAGTAGTTAACTACATATAGCTAAGAAAGAATTGGTTAGGACTTATGCGGATAATAAATCTTAGACTAGGAAATGTTTTCCCAACTGTTCCCTGTTCCCTGTTCCCTGTTCCCTGCTATAACTATTTCTATTAAATTGGCACAGAATAACCTAAAGCTGCTTTGACCTTTGCTAATGTTTGATGAGCAACTGCTCCTGCTTTTTGCCTACCTTTAGATAAAACAGATTCTAAATAACCTTGATCATCCATTACTTCTTTATATTTTGTTTGAATTGGTTTCAAAGCTTCAATAGTTGCCTCAGTTAATAAAGGTTTAAATTGTCCCCATCCCATATCCTGACATTCTACTGTTACTTCTTGTTTTGTTTTGCCTGAAAATAATCTATAAAGGGTTAATAAATTATTGCATTCAGGTCGTTCAGGATTATCAAACTCTAAACCCTTAACTGGGTCTGTTTTGCAACGTTTAATCTTTTTTGTAATTACATCCGGTGGGTCTAATAAACTAATTCTACTCAATTCTGAAGGGTCAGATTTAGACATTTTGCTAGTACCATCTGCCAAACTCATTACCCGCGCACCTTCTTTTCTAATTAAAGGGTCTGGTAATTTTAGTATCTTTTCCTCCTTACCAAACTGATGATTAAATCTAACTGCAATATCGCGGGTAAGTTCCAAGTGTTGTTTTTGGTCTTCTCCCACAGGAACTTTATCTGCATCATAAAGTAGAATATCTGCAGCCATCAAAACTGGATAATCTAATAAACCTGTCCCAACATTTTCTCCTTGCTTAACTGCTTTCTCCTTAAATTGGATCATATCTGTCAACCAATTCAGTGGAGTAATACAGTTCAGTAACCATGTCAATTCACTATGAGCTGGAATATGAGATTGTACAAATATGGTAGAATAATCCAGGTCTATACCACAAGCCAAATATAAGGCTGCAATAGTGTAAGTATCTGTAGTTAGTGTAGCTGGATTGTGTGGTACCGTAATAGCGTGTAAGTCTACTACACAGAAGAAATTATCATATTCTTTTTGACCCTCTACCCAGTTGCGAATAGCACCTAAATAATTTCCAATATGAAGGTTTCCAGTTGGTTGAACTCCAGAGAGTACGCGCTGTTTAACCATTACTTTTTAACTTTAGCCATTAAATGTTAATTAATAATTAACAATAACATAATTGAGTGCTCAGTTTAACCAAGTCAAAATTCAGAATTCAAAATTCAAAATTCAAAATTCAAAAGGAGTAGTTATTGACGGAAAAGTTTATATGATTGCTGTCTCCTTCATCCTTCTATAACCTACTACCTTCTTCCAGGGAATTGGTATCATCAAACAACTCGGCATTTTTCTTTTCAAGCAAGACAAAAGTTTACAATGGTTAATGTCACTTAGTTGTCAACAATATCAACAATAATAGAATATTTAAGACTTACGCACCTCAACCTATTTCCGTCCGAAGTGACTGATAGGGTTTGCGGAGCATTCCGGAACGGAAAGCAATCTCAAGTCCTAGTTTTTCGTGCCTCATGAGTAAGTCCTGATATTGACAAAATGTGAATAATTATTCCCAATAAATATTATATTAATGAATAGACCTCTTGCAAAAGTTTTAATTAAACCAATTCAAGATATGAAATAAATAATTGCCTATCCCCTATCCCCTATCCCCTATTCCCTATCCCCTATTCCCTATTCCCTGACTTCTGCAAGAAGTCTAATGTTTCTGAATGAAATTAAATGAAGCCGAAAATTAATAACATTACTGCCTGGAGACAAGCTGAACTACTAATGCAACCTGCTTTCATCAGATTATTAGATCATATTCGCAAAAAACTAGATAATTCTGTTTGGCAAGGAGATTATCAAGAAGTAGAAAAACCAATTCCAGGGTATAGATTAGATTTAGAATATCAAGACCAAAAAGTTAGTATTGATATCTGGGAACTTTGCTATCAAGTTTGTTTTAGTAATTATCATTTTACTCATAGTTCTGAGCAAATAGTAGAAGTTGAAGTCGATACTAGCTTACTCAACGATGAAGGAAATGTTAATTGGGAGCATCTTGACGAAAAAGCTCTAAGAGTGGTAGAGAATATGATGGCTGATTTGCCAACAGTATAGATACATTTTCTGGTGTTGCTGAAGCGCGTGTATGATATTAATCGCGCATTACTTAGGAGTAAACCCACCCCTCGCCCCTCCCCCTCCCAGGAGTGGGAGAACCGAGTCAGGAGTCAGGAGGGAAGAAAGAAGAGTATAAGGAGAAAGTTTTTTGGTTGCGTAAGCGGAACGGAGTTTTATCCTGCTCTGATCCGGACAGATATCATACCTCAAATCACCAACGCCCATTTTCTCAGAACAAAATAACTATTTGTATTAGACATCTCCAGAAAATCAACCTGCCCTTTATTTGCTATAAACTAGAGTGTAATAACTCAAAAAATCATTTTCCGTGTTTTTTCCTAAAAACATCTTCCCTGTTCCCTATTCCCTATTCCCTACTTTGACAAAAAGTCTATATCTTTTTCACGCCTATGTCTATTAAGTAAAAATAACAGAATAAAGTAGAATTATGAACCAAGAATTACGGAATATTCAAACATCTAATGGTGCAACTTTTCTAGACTCAATTCCAGTTAGCTTTGGTAATGATACTCAAGCAATAGAAGCAATAAAACAGGGAGTAGCTGTATGCGACCGCTCTCATTGGGGACTAATAAACATTTCTGACGATGACCGTCTACGGTTTCTACATAACCAAAGTACGAATAATTTCAATATTCTCAAACCAGGTGAAGGTTGTGAGACTGTTTTCGTCACTCCCACTGCTCGTACTATCGACTTAGCAACAGCTTATGTAACAGAAGATGCAGTTTTATTGTTAGTCTCTCCCACCCGTTGTCAACAGTTAATAGAGTGGTTTGACCGTTATCTGTTTCCGATGGACCGGGTGGCAGTGAAAGATATTAGTAGTGAATATGCCATATTTAGTCTCATGGGACCAGAAAGCAAAAACTCCATCGCCAAATTATCAGGGATAACTCCTCCAGATGCACCCCACCCTAGTCACCAGTTAATAAGTCTAAAAGATGTAGAAGTTCGCTTGACTGTTGGTAGTGGGTTAGCAACAGAGGGATACACTTTGATAGTTCCTGTAAACAATGCTGCTAAAGTTTGGCAAATATTAACAGAAACAGGAGCAGTACCTATGGGCGATCGCCTGTGGCAACAATTAAGAATAGAACAAGGTCGTCCAGCACCAGACTATGAACTTACAGATGACTATAACCCTCTCGAAGCTGGTTTATGGAATACTATTTCTTTTGAGAAAGGTTGCTACATTGGTCAAGAAACTATTGCTCGTTTAAACACATATAAAGGTGTGAAACAACGACTTTGGGGAATCCGTTTAAATGGGATGGCAGAATTAGGAAATGTTGTGAAAGTTGGAGATGAAAAAGTTGGGAAACTGACAAGTTGTACGGAAACTACTAATGAGGATTATTTTGGTTTAGTTTATATCAAAACAAAAGCAGGTGGAGTTGGTTTAAAAGTGCAAGTAGGAAATGTCGAAGGAGAAGTTGTTGAAGTTCCTTTTTTGACACATCAAGATATTGATAGTTAAGAGATTTATTGCACAAACAATCTGACAACTATACTATTTTCTCCAGCGATCGAATCGCTCTTTTGAACACCCATTAATATACTTATTAAAAACATATCCTTCAAGAGGAGTGTAGGGTTTAGGAGATTGACCAGAATCTAGAGCTACTATAGCGCTGTGCGCAGGCAACAGGCAACAGGCAACAGCTCATCTGGGGGAATAAATTGCTGATAATATAAGACTTTTAGCTATTTGGCCTCTCCTGCAATTTGTAAATATACCAGCGCTCATTGCTATATATAGCAATGAGCGCTGGCATCTTTACATGTTACATAGATATTTGCAATGTAATATAAAAGTAACTGTATGAGCTGTATTTTTCATAAATTAGGCGATCGCTAAACCTTAAAGTTTTAAGGATGTCTGTAATGGTATTGATAATTTACAGTTTATAGCTTGAAATTGTTTAC
>NZ_JAAHGU010000102.1:0-27058 GCF_010692685.1 Okeania sp. SIO2F5
AGTCTCACGTCCGGTTCTGAAGACGAGCAAACCCTATAAAGGACAACCGGAAATGGGTCTGCTTAGTTTAACAACTGGGGCTTAAGTTTATGGAATGCTGCATACATTGATGGTGACAAACCAAATGCTCGTAAGTTGAGAGAGGTTTTTACTAATCACACAAAACCTCTTTATCCCTGGATGAAAAGCTTGTCGTCTAGAGTTTATCAATATGCTTTCATCAACTTAGGTGAAGCATTTAAGAGGTTCTTTCAAGGGTTGGGTAAATATCCAAGATTTAAGAAGAAAGGTAGGTCTGATTCATTCACAATAGATAATTGTGGAAAACCAATAGAATTAAATGGTTGGTGTCATAAATTACCTTTTATTGGCTGGGTAAAAACTTATGAACCAATTGAAGCCACTACTCAAAAAATCACTATTAGCAGACAAGCTGGTGATTGGTACTTGAGTTTAGCTTTTGAATGTACTCCTACTTCCACACCCAAAACAACTAATGTCGTAGGTGTAGATTTAGGAGTAAAAACATTAGCAACTTTAAGTGATGGGAAAGTCTTTGAAAGTGTAAAGTCATACCGTAAATTTGAAGCGAAGCTTTCGAGACTACAATACCTTAACCGCAATAAAAATATTGGTTCAGCTAACTGGAGGGCAGCACAATTAAAGATAGCTAGGCTGCTTCGACGAGTAGCCAACATCCGCAAAGATGCACTTCATAAATTAACAACATACTTAGCCAAAAACCACGGCAGTGCAGTAATTGAAGATTTGAACGTCAGTGGAATGTTAGCTAACCACAAGCTAGCCAAGTCTATAGCAGACCAGGGCTTTTATGAGTTTAGACGACAGCTAGAGTATAAGTGTCAATGGTACGGCTGTGAATTAGTAGTAGTAGACAGATTTTTTCCATCGTCAAAGACTTGCTCTAGTTGTGGTCATGTACAAGATATGCCATTAAATCTAAGAACTTTTGATTGCCCTGATTGTGGCATATCTATAGACCGCGATTTGAACGCAAGTATTAATTTAAGAAATGCGGTCGGCTTGACCGTTGATGCCTGTGGACGGAGTGCTGCCGACAGTTCCGGTGGAAGCAGGAAGTAAACATTAAAATATCACACTATGTGAAGTTTTATGTCGGTTTTATGAAGCAGACTTTCTACATATTTACATTATTTTGCGGATATAATCCATTTGAGCCTATGTTAAAAATCAGATGGGGAGGTAAGGAGATAGGGAATATTTTTCAACCTTTTCCCTTATGCCTTCCGTCCATCTCTTGACTCCTGATTAAACCCTCCTGACTCCTAGCAAAAAAAATGCGGGTCGCTGACAAAGATACTAAATGGGTTCTATGTGATTGCCAGTGGAACCTTTGTGGAGAATTCCAAAAATTTCCTCATCTCTAGCAATAGTAACTTATGGACATGGCATTGCATATGACCTTATTACCTAAATATTGTCTATACAATCCAAATAAGAAGCCATATAACCAAAGGTTTAGGAAATAATCTATATAATTCTACAGATAAATTCATTATACAAAGCGATCAGTAAAACTTAATATAAGTAATATCATGTTCCCCCTCCGGGGGAGCTACGAATTGCGGATAATCAGTTATAATAAAATTTAAGGACTCCGGGTACCGACAGTACCAAAGAAATACTGAAATTATCAATGCTTTTCTCCAATATTTTCTATGTATTCTTCCTTTCTTCCCTCCTGACTCCTGACTCCTGACTCCTCATAACAGTTATTTATAAGTATTCAACCGAACATGATATAATTCAGCTTAATATTAAGTAATTCAGCAGATCTTAATCAAAATACTGGGAAAAACTGCATAAGCTTGGGAAAAGTAGAAGTAGAAGTATAAGGATCAGGATGTAGTTGAGAAAAATACAGGTGGAAACTATGAATTTTCGTACATTTGACGGTAGTAACAATAACTTAGATCATCCTCAATATGGTGGAACTGGTGAAAATTTGCTTCGTTTAGCACCAGCAAATTATGAAGATGGCATATCTGAATTAGTTGACGGTCCGAATGCTAGATTTATTAGTAACACTGTGTTTAACCAATCAGAATCTATTCTAAACCCCCGAAATTTAAGTGATTATACATGGTTATGGGGACAATTTCTTGACCATGATATCACTTTGAGTGAGTTACAGTCAGGACCAACAGCAGAAACTATTAGCATTCCCATTCCTAACGACGACCCTGTTTTTATAACAGGTTCATTGATTCCTGTTACTAGATCGCTCTTTGATGAAAATACTGGCACTGACCTCACTAACCCCCGCCAGCAATTTAATGAAATTACAGCTTGGATAGATGGCAGCAATGTATATGGTAGCGACCAAGAACGTGCTGACTTCTTACGCAGCTTTGACGGTGGAAAATTGAAGGTGACTGCTCACTCCACAGGAGATTTACTGCTAACTAGAGGTGACGATGAAGATGCACCTCACATGGCAATGGAAGAAGCAATGGGTGCAAACACTTTTTTGGCAGGGGATGTAAGAGCAAATGAAAACTCAGCTTTAGCCTCAATGCACACTCTCTTTGTACGGGAGCATAACCGGATCGCTGAAATTATTGAAGCTACTCATACAGACTTACCTTTAGACCCTATTGCTCGGGATAAAGAGATTTATCAACGGGCGCGCAAAATAGTAGGGGCCCAAATCCAGAAAATTACTTATGACGAATTCTTGCCTGCTTTGGGCGTGACTCTCGACCCTTATACTGGTTATGATTCAACTGTTAATCCTAATATCAGTACAGAATTTTCTACAGCAGGCTTTCGTTTGGGACATACTATGGTTAGTCCTACTCTACAACATTTGAATGAAGATGGTAGCTCTACAGAATTTGGCCCACTAAACTTATCTGAAGTTTTCTTCCGGCCAGATAGTATTACTGAAAAAGGAGGAATAGATCCGATATTGCGTGGTTTAGCTTCTCAGGTACAGCAGAAAACAGACGCGAAAGTAATTGATGATTTGCGGAATCAATTATTTGGTCCTCCCAGTCAAGGACCAGTGGTAAATGGAACAGATTTGGCAGCTCTGAATATTCAGCGCGGGCGGGATCATGGTTTAGCCCGCTACAATGATGTTAGGGAAGCATTGGGTTTACCTAGGAAAGATAATTTTAGTGACATTTCATCTGACCCAGAATTGGTGGCATCACTAGAGGCGGTTTATAGCAATGTTGACGAAATTGACCTATGGGTGGGAATGTTGGCAGAAGATAATTTACAAAATTCTAGTATTGGGGAGTTGAATGAAGCGATTTTAGAAGACCAGTTTGAAAGATTGCGAGATGGCGATCGCTTCTGGTATGAAAATGATACTCACTTTGCTGAGTGGGAGTTAGGCGATGGTGTTTTGGTTTCAGATTGGTTAGGTGGTCTTCAGTTGTCGGATATTATCAAGTCGAACACTGGAATTGAAAATATTTCTGAAAATGTGTTCTTTGTGAGTACTTCTACTACTCCTGTGCCTAACATTAACGATGGCGGACCTACTTCTTTAATTATCCTGGCTAGTTTTTTGATGATTGGTCGTCTATGGAAGATGTTACCAACAATTAACAGACAGTCGAGCGATCGCAGTTAATTAATAAATAGGACTTACGCACCTGCAACGTATTTTCGTCCGAAGCGACCGACAGGGTTTGCGCAGCAGTCCGGAACGGAAAGCAATCTCAAATTTTAGTCTTTCCTACCTTATATCAAATCCGGTAGCATCGGTGTAATTAGATAGTTAATCTAGGAGGACCGAGTCAACCCACCCCTAACCCCTCCCAGGAGGGGAGGGGAAGTCAGGAGTCAGGAGGGAAGAGAATGCGCGAAACATTTGCTCTTGGATGAAGATGAAAATTTTTTTTATACCGAACCCGAGCGGATTTGATCTTATGCGTAAGTCCTGTAATATAGCAGTCGAAAGAAAGGTGAGGAAATATTAAAAGCTTAAAACTTAGACAATCCAAGATTTTTCCTTCTTCCTTCTTACTTCTGCTATACATAGTAGGAGCATTGCATACAACTCTCCTACAAATGATCAACGATCGCTAATGAACTAGCGATCGCTCTGAGAGTTTATTTCACAGATATTTTTTTTGGCGTTGCTGAAGCAGGTGTATGATATTAATCCTAATTACTTAGGAGTTAGGTCTACCGAAAACAGTAGCTGCGGACAATGCGAATGCGTACTTTAATAGATTTTTCATGGTTAAAACACCTAGTAATTCATAATTTATGTGTGTGAGTTGATGGTGTGAGTATGAGTTTAATAATTAGTTTACTTTAACTTGAAGATTGATACTTCTCAGTAGTTTTAGCGGTTTGTGAACCTCTCTTGCCCTCACAAATATAATCTAACTAATCCTACTTAAGTGTTGCAAGCCTTTTTGCAAGACTTTACTGAATCTTGAAAAAACTCTACTACTAATTTCACCCTATTCAATGTTATTTCACCAGAGATATTTACGGAATTAAAGTATTTTTTATCATATATATAACAGTATTAACAATTAGAACAATAGTCGTAGATATATGTAGTTAATTGATTTTACCTATTTCATATATATGGAAAATGATCAAAAAAAGCCTTATATAGATTTCAAGCCAATTATAAGTAATTAGTCTACACAACTGAGTGATGTTACTAAGTATTTTTTACTAAGCTAAATTGCATTTTCATAAAAAATAACAATTTATTGTGAAGTGTGCGTCATATCACTGACATAAATAAATATAATATGCTATATGCAAAAATCTAACTAAAATGTCACAATAATATGTAGATATAAAAAGTCAGGTCAAAGTAGAGGAGGCTTGGAATTGGCAACGTACAATACCAGGGCACAAAATTAATGAGTGAGGATCTGAAATTCAACTCTGACTCCTGACTCCTAGTTCCTGACTCCTTTCTTGATAAAAGTCCTTTTTTGTAATTAAGGAAAACTCTTATGGCTAATACCAGCAATTTTCGTCAAGCAATTCGTGAGGCTCAAAGTCAAAACCTAGTTGGCCCTAACGTGATTTCTAATGCTCTACCTTTTGTAGGTGGTGGCCTAATTCTCACAGCAGTAGGTACTTTTGGTGGCCTACAAGTGCTGCAGTCTAACCCTGGTCTATTTATGACCACATTCTGGGTAGCACTTATCGGCGAATTAGCATTATTTTTTATTGCCCGTGGAATTGCGGAAAAAGGCAATAATAACGTAGCCCTACCTTTATTAGCTACTTACAGCTTGTTATCCGGCTATACTCTGAGTGGTTTAGTATTTGTGGCCTTAAGTACCCAAGGAGTAGGTATTGGGGGAGTAGGTTTTGCCGCCCTCGGTTGTGGTGTCACCTTTATTGCAGCTCGTCAAATAGGCTCAAATCTATCTGAAGAAGATGGCATGGCCTTGACTAAAACTGTCAGCTTGGGAATAATTGCTTTATTAGTAGCAGTTGTGGGCCAAGTTATTTTTAGCTTTTTCGGTGTTTATACTCCAAGTTGGTTAGAAATAGGTATATCTGGCATAGGTGTATTTCTATTTGCTGGCGCTGCAGTGGTAGATTTTTACATCTTGCCTCGTACTTATCGTGACGATCAGTATATTCCCGCAGCTCTCTCGATGTACTTAACTTACATTAACCTATTCATTTTTATTCTGCGACTTTTGATAGCTATTAATAGTCGCGACTAATTTATAGATCGGGGAATAGGGAATAGGGAATAGGGAACGGTGGGAAAAACATTTCCCTGTCTGAGGTTTATCATCCCCATAAGTCCTAAGCAACTCTTTCCCTTTCTATAGCTATCAGCTTTTCAGTAAGTTTAGGTTATAGTCCTCTTTTGATGGACGAAAAGCAAGCAAGAGCGATACCAAAATTTGCCAAACCCGGTATTAGTGCTAAACCCAGCACTGAAATAAACCGGGTTTTATTGTATAGTTTATTTTTATAGTGGTTTGTGTGTAACAGGACTTACGCACTGACAATAGATATAGGGTTTTGGTGTGTTACGCTACCGCTAACACACCCTACTGAACTGACACGCCTAAAAATGTAGGTTGGGTTGTAGCTTGCTTCCGCGTAGCGGTACGGCAGTGTTAGCGGAGCTTCCCGAAGGGAAACCCAACAAAAGCTTACTACTGTTGGGTTAATCCTAACGGATAAGCTAGCGCTAACTTCTCTCAACCCAACCTACACTTATTGCACCATTTTAGCTGTGTCAGTCTACTACTGAACTGATTATTGAAAGGAGGCGATCGCCATGGAAGTATTAGACATTAAACGAGAAATTGAAAATTTGTCCTCTCGTCTGGGAAAAACCCAGGACTATCTTTGACGTTCCGGCACTAAAAGCAAAAATCCAAGATTTAGAGCAAGTTGCAGCTCAACCGGAATTTTGGGATGACCAAACAACGGCACAAAATACTCTGCAAGAGCTTAATGACCTCAAATCTCATCTACAGCAATATCAGCAATGGGAAAATAATCTGGAAGATACTAGAGCAATCTTTGAGTTATTGGAGCTGGAGACAGATGAGTCTTTATTGGAGGAAGCTCAAGCAACTATCTCTGGTCTCAACCAGGAGTTAGACCGGTGGGAACTACAGCAATTATTATCTGGTCTCTATGACCAAAATGGTGCAGTTATTACTATTAATGCTGGTGCTGGAGGTACAGACGCTCAAGACTGGGCAGAAATGTTGCTGCGGATGTATACTCGGTGGGGAGAAGACCACAACTATAAGGTACAGTTGGCAGAAATTTCTGAAGGAGATGAAGCAGGTATTAAGTCTGCAACTCTGGAAATTATTGGGCGCTATGCTTACGGTTATCTGAAAGCAGAAAAAGGTACTCACCGCTTGGTCAGAATTTCACCTTTTAATGCTAATGGCAAACGACAAACCAGTTTTGCGGGAGTGGAAGTGATGCCTGTGTTAGATAATTCTGTAGAGTTGGAAATTCCAGAAAAAGATTTGGAAATTACTACTTCTCGGTCTGGTGGTAAGGGTGGTCAAAACGTCAACAAGGTTGAAACCGCAGTGCGCATTGTTCATATTCCTACAGGTTTAGCTGTACGTTGTACCCAAGAGCGCAGTCAGTTACAAAATAAGGAAAAAGCATTAGCATTGCTCAAAGCTAGGTTACTGATAATTGCCAAAGAGCAACGCGCTCAAGAAATTGGTGAAATTCGGGGTGATATGGTAGAGGCAGCATGGGGTAATCAAATTCGTAACTATGTTTTCCATCCTTATCAGATGGTAAAAGATTTACGGACTCAGAAAGAAACTACTGCTATTACAGATGTGATGAATGGCGAGCTAGACTCATTTATTGAAGCTTATCTCCGACAGGAAAATCAAATGGTCGAGAGTCAGTCTGCTTAATATAGGCAGTGTCATTTCAGTTATCAGTTAGCCTCCTATGGTCGGAGCTACGCTAACAGTTATCAGTACCTCTAGCTGTTTGCGCAGCATTCCGTAGGAAAGCATTGGGATTGAAATCTGGAATATTCTCTTTATTTTATCCCCTTAAAAGGGGAGGCTTGATAACCACAATTTTTCGGTAATAAATAAGCTTGGGTAATTTCTAGATTTGACTTGGATGCCTCTTTGAGATCGTGTCCAATTAGACAACCATAATAAATCTTAGATCCCCCCAAACCCCCCTTTCCAAGGGGGGCTTAAGAATTAAGACTTATGCGATAACTTTATTAAATTGGTATAACTTCCCCTTTTCTCAAGGGAGGACTGGGGAGATCGAAACAGAATATTTTTATTATGACTAATAGACATATCTGATAATAAAAAATCAAATTAATTATTGTACTAGCTCGTCTAGCTTGAAAATGTGGGTAAATTTTAGAAAATATAGACCTCTCCCCCCTTGGAAAGGGGGGTTGGGGGGGATCGTAGCGTTGGGTTTTACTCACAATTTTAGTTTAGATGAGCTAGTACTCTTATTCATTAGACTTGTCGCCTATTTCCTACTCCCTCTTGAATTAGATATCTACCTTAACCAGATATCTACCTTGCTTTAGCCCAAAATATGTCACAATGAAGATATTTTATGTAATCCCGACTATAATATGTCCTCATGTCAAAGGTCTACAGCACTATAGAGCTAATAGATATCCTAGCTGAAGAGCGCCAAGCTTGTCTGCAAGGCCAGCGCCTGAATTTGGCAGCAACTCCCCGCACGGGAAACCCAGTAGTTGACCATTTTCTCAAACCAGAAGCTTTCCAAAAGTTTACTGCATATCAAGATTTTAAAGCTGCTGTTCATCGCTATCAAACAGAATATTTGGTCTCTGGTATTGTGTGGCGACAGGTGACAGTTAATGATAAGACTATTAGTTTTCCTGTAGTGCATGAACAATTAATTGCTTTATTGAGCGATCTAGAAATTTTGCAGGCAGCAAAGGTTTCTGTATTAAATTTCTGGAGTCAGGTGACAATGGGGATGGACTTATATTTAAGTGTAGGTAGCGGTCGAGACTTTCGTAAAATAGAAATACAAGAAGTAGAAGCGATCGCTCAACGTACAGAATGGGCAAATATGTTGAAGTGGGAAAAATCTAATTTTCTGGAGATGTTACTACAGTTAGGATGGGGAAAACCAGAGTTAGCAGCTTATCGTCGCGGCTGGCCTAATTCTGGAAGTGAGTATATTCATGCTGTGAAACCAGGAAAGCAACCTATTTGTTAAAAAAGCGGTCAGCTCTCAGCAGTCAGCAGTCAGCTAAAGTCAAAACTTTTAACTGTAAGGTTATGGATTTATTTTCAATTACCAAAATAGCAGCACCAATTGCAGGACCTTTGGCAAATGTTGCTGTTAAAAAAGGATTTCAATTTCTTAATCAAACAGACATACAAAAAGCAATTGAAGCTGGAATAAAAGCTGTGGAAAAAGAGGAAGAAAAATTCCCTAATACAAATTTCAAATAAATACCATACTTATTGGAATGCCTAATTATAGAAGACCTAATATTTCTGGTGGAACATATTTCATCACTCAAGTAACTTATCAAAGAGAAACTTGGCTGTGTAGGGAAGTTGGCAGAAAAGCTCTCAGAGAAGCGATAGAAAAGGTAAGAGAAAAGTATCCTTTTTCTATTGATGCTTTTGTTTTACTACCAGAGCATTTTCATTGTCTGTGGGCTTTGCCGTTAGTCAACCTTTTCTTCCCTTCTGCCTTCTGCCTTCTGCCTTCCTTCCTCCAAAGTGTAAGTATTCAACCGGACATGATATTAAAGGGTCATGTTGCAATCTAGGCTTCTTTGACTCAAGGAGTCGCACTCAACCTAACCTATAAGAGCAGCAATTGCACTAATACAAGAGAACTATGCTACTGCTGGTGACGTTTCTTGTAATTCAGCGATGAGTGTTTTCAATCCCTCAAGTATTTCGTCCACTGTTTTTAATCGCTCCCGGTCTGGATAAGTGATGTCAAGTGTTGTTTTCGTTTCTGTAGCTTTTCGCTCCATATACCGATCTGGAAGAGGAAATGGCAGACCAAAATCATTGGCATCATCGATGATGCCCTGTGCATAAGGTTCCAATATACTCAAACTCTTGTGATCTGCAATTGCTGATGTTAATTCTTGGTTAATCTCCTTCATTTGCTGAGCGACTGAGTTGGAAAATTCATCTCGAATCTTATCCAATGTTTCTTTTCTTTGGTCTGAGGCTAAATTTTCGTTCTTCCCATCATCCTTTAATGTTTGAAATTCAGTGTAGGATGTTTCCAGGTTTGCAATAACCTGTGAGTCCTCCGAATCAATTTCTGCATTTTTAAACTGCTCAATCATTGATTCATAGGCAGCATCCATCCCATCTACTAAACCATCTATACTTTCGTCATACTCTGAGATAATGCCTTGATATCCTGTGGCTAAAGTCTCTTTGGCTTCCTCACTTTCAGCTGCTAAATCAATATCAAATACCTCGGCAACATCATTAAGTGCATCCTCATTAACACTTCCATCTTGATTTTTGCAACCGTTCAACACAAGGTTATAGGTTGTGATCTCAGATTCATAACGTTGAAGCATCTCATTTAAGGAGCTCTTCATTTCATTTTCCGCTTTTTTCTGTTCAATCAAAATATAAATGTTGAATCCAAACGATCCCGCCGTTACGAGTTTATCAACGCCCTTGAGCATCATCGTCCCGTACCGTGTAATGCCAGATTGAACTTTTTGCCACTTGGTCTTTTCCTGGGCGCTGAAATTGCGTAACTCCTCTACATTTACACCATCAAAAATGACGGGTTTTTGACGTTCAAGTGAAGGAACATCCTGCCCGCTTTTGCGCTTTTTATATAAGCTATAGCCTAGAAACATTGCCCTTAAACCCAGACCCGTACTAGCAAGCCCAATATGCAAATAATCTGGGCCAAGCTGTTCTTGGATGCCCTCTACTTTTTGCTGGGTTTCAGTGCTTAAACTGCCATCAGGCAGTGCTGTATTTTCAAACCAAGTATAGGTCGTGGGAATGCTGCTGTTTAATTGAGTGTTCAATGTATCTAGTGCCTGACTCTGCTCGAATGCTAACCCTTGTCTTTCTTCAAAATCGGCACTAATACCATACAACGATGTAATCGCTGCAAGTAGATTGGTGATGTCTGTATTAGCCTGTGTCACCTCCTTCATGATTGTGTCATACTCAACTCCTTTCTCGGTGACCTGATTAATTAAGTCCTTGATTTCTGGATTGGTAACCCCTGCTGCCTTGGCAATTTGATTGCCGAGCATATACACATCCATGCCAGCATCAGCAATCTCGACAGTAGTCCAAAGTCCCTTACCGATTTTTGCCGCAATTTGAACACTTTTAAATCCTTTTGCTGCAGTTAATAAACTTGCAAAACCCGCCATTGATTTCTCCTAATAATTACTTCAAAACAGAATAAAAGCATTAAAGACCAAACGGTTGTTCATTTTGGTCGCTATCCCAAGATCACTATTACTGATCAACCTCAGCAATAATTAACTGGGCTTCATTTTCATCAATGGATGTATCGCTTGCTGCGATCATTCCTACGCGAACATCGTAGGGTAAACCTGTGGTACTTTGAGCCAATTTCATAGCGGTATCGCGAATGCCTTCAAAAGACACAAGACGGCTACGCAATTGCTTCAATTCTTGCGTTTTGTCCGCCACCCAATTGTCCCAAGATGCTTCCGTTTGCTTGGGTTCAACAGTATTGAGCAGTTCATGAATTCTCAAGTTGATTTCCCGGACTTCTCGGCGCAAATCTGTGAGGTCTTGGTTGGTTTCTGCGATGCCATCATTTAATTCTTTGAGATATTGCTCCAATTGGTCTTGCTTGGCTTCAAGTTGGGCAATAGATAGACCGATATCTAATCCAATTGATGCCACGGACAAAACAGCCGACGCTCGTCCGACTAACTTACCAACCTTCAGAAATTTTGAGGCTTTTGAGAGTTTCGAGACTTTTGCCAATTTTGAGGCTTTGGCGATTAGACCCAGGGATGCAAGAGCAGAAACACTACTTGCTACATCGGCACTCATTCTGGAGATAACAATCCGCTGAGCGACTTCATTCCAATCTGTCGCATATTTCCCAATCTCTTCTACAGAGGTTAGAGAAATATCTAACATCTTAGCCCATTTTTCCCAACCAGGGATTTTAGAGGCTTTTTCTAAGAGTTGATTGACCTCATCACTGATTTGTACAAGATTATCGATATCTACCAACATGATTTCTAGCAGAGCGGCTCTATTATCTCTTTCGAGTTCTATTCGTTGCCCCTCGTTATATAACCGTGTGATTTCGCTATGCTTGGTGCGAGCCTCATTCTCCATGTCTTTCAAGAAACCATAGTGGTTTTTCTCAATGGCATCGGTAGCACTCAAAACCCCGGCGTCTGACATCGCTTTTTTTGCCGCTTCCATCTCATCATCAAACTGAAAGCCTGTACCCAGGTTCGCAATGTCAATTGCTGTGTCTGTAACAATTCGTGTTGCCGATGTGCCAACGTCCTTAGTCACTGACGCAATATCATTAATGACTGGAGATGTGGAAATTTCATTCACAGTCTTTTGCGTCTCCTCAGCAATGACCTTTCCGGCATCTTTAAAGGCTTTTCCAATGTCGTCAAAAAATCCCATAGTCTTAAACTCTATTATTCCTATAGACAATTCCAGGGGGCTATTTTTAGGAACTTCTAAAATTCTCTATGACTCAATAATATAGATTTCCTACTGTAAACGCCACTAAAGTTTGCAATTTTAAGAAAAAAGATAAGGATTTAGCTCCAGCAATTCTCCAACGCTAGTACCCATAACAATTTCAGAGATAGAAAACTTAAGAACATCGCTACTATTTAGGAGAAAATTGCTTAACTTTGGAAAAACTTAAAAGTTAAAAGTTAAGGATTTTACTTCTGGTTTCCGAAGTTTACAATTTTTAAGAAAAACTTAATACTTTAGTACCAGCAAATCCCAAAGACCAGTTACTGTATTGGTTTCAGATATAGAAAACTTATATTAATAACCTCATTACTTTTGACAAGCCCCAAACTTAAAAATTTTACTTCAAATTCCGCACACTTAATATATTTTCACATTAAGCTGGAGTCCAATATTACCAAGTATAGCAATGTGCGCTGGCATATTTACAAATTACAGGAGATGTCCAATAGCTAAAATCTTATATGATTCCTACGGAATGCTTGCGCAAACAGCCTTTTATTCCCCCTGTTGCCAGATGAGCTGTTGCCTGCGCACAGCGCTATATTTTCTGAAATTCGATGACGCCGATTGGCCAAATAGATGCCTGCAAGTAAGCATAGGTAACCGTATTTGTGCTTAATGAACCAGGAAAATCTAATTTGGTACTTAAATTAAACGGATATAATATTAACCAATACTGAATATGAAGTTAAGTTTCTCACCAAAAGACCAAAATGACTTTTTCCCAGAATACACCCGTGGACTTTGAACCTATTAACAAAAAAATCCTAGATGCAGAAGTTTTACAAGAAGCCAACTTATCGGAGAAATAAACAATATTTATAGACGATCGCTATTTATGAAGATAGGCATCAGGGATATCTTTACTTCTACAGATAAGATAAAAAATTTGTTAATCAAAAAAATATAACAACAATGAGCAAGTATGTACGCAGACGTGGTGTAACCCTTACCAGGCAGGGATCAAGGAAACTTGAGCAAGCAAAATCAGAGGCAGAAATTGAGCAAAATCAGCGATACACCCTTGAATCTCTTAGTAAAAAAACAGGTTTAACTCCCAATACCCTTAGCAAAATATTTACCTGCTCGTTAGGAGTCGATAAACGTACCTTAAAATGCTGCTTCGATGCCTTTAATCTGAGTTTGTTAGCGGATGATTATCTCTACTTGAAGTCTGAGCAAGATAATCAGGTCCAGATTAACCCTATGCCCCCTGCTGAAACCTACTCCTTCCTAGAACCAGTCTGCAATTCTCCTTTCGAGCTGCTGCGCGATCGCAACAACGCTGCCCAAATAAAAAAAATGGTTCAACCACAAGACGATCTGCAACCTCGTTTGCCAACAGCACCGGGAGGACAGATGCCCCTATATTCTGTCTTTTACATTGACCGTCCCATCATTGAATCCCTCTGTTACGAAGGCATCCAGGAACCAGGTACATTGTTGAACATCCGTGATCCCAAGCAAATGGGCAAAACCTCCCTAATGAGTCGCATCATTGCTTACGCTAAATCCCTGGGGTATCAAACTGTTTCTCTGAACTTACAAGTCGCTGATGCTGAGATTTTACAAGACCTAGAACACTTCCTACAATGGTTCTGTGCTAGAGTTAGCAAGGAATTAGAATTTCCCAACCAGATAGCAGACTTTTGGGATAACTCCTTGGGTAGCAAATCAACCGCCACTGACTATTTCAATGATATTATCTTAGCCAACCTCGATCGCCCTCTGGTAATAGCTATCGATGAACTTAATCAGCTTTTTGCCTACCCAGATATTGCTCGTGAATTTCTCCAACTTCTGCGAACCTGGTCTGAGCAAGCTAAAGCAGGGGTGGCAGACAGTCATCCTTGGCACAAACTGCGATTGGTGACAGCTCATTCTACTGAAATTATGATGCCTCCCTCAATTAATCCCTCCCTGTTGAATACTGGGTTAATCATCAATTTACCTGAATTTACCCAAGCTCAGGTGCAAGACCTAGCACAGCGGTGGGAACAAGAAATAACTGAACCACAAATCAAGCAACTGATGACTCTTCTGGGTGGACATCCCTATCGTTTGCAGTTAGCATTTTATTACCTACAGCAACAGACCATAACCCTAGAAGAACTTTCAGAAAATTCTGAGAGAGCAACTGCTCTTTATGCAGAACATTTACAACAACAATGGTGGAATCTGCAACGCTATGATAAATTATTGCCTATCTTTACTGAAATTGTGAACAACCCCAAACCGATAGAAATAAAACTCTCCCTTGGTTATAAGTTGCAACAGATGGGGTTGGTTCATTTGGAAGGCGATCGGGCAAGTCTGTCTTGTGAGTTATTTCGTCCGTTTTTTCTGCAAGTTTTGAATTGATTGTTATTTGGACTGAGGTGCGTTACATTTCATTCATGCACCCTACTGGACTAATGAAATAACTACTTAGGCAAGGTTGATGGTAGGCAAATGCAACGCTCACACAGATTATGGCATGGATGCACAGATTAAATGTAAGTACGTTTTTGGCATGACACACCTAAAATGTTGCAATAGTAGGGGTGGGTTCCGCGTTAAGTTAATGGTGTTACAAATTATTCAGATGAACCCGCCCCCTCCCCAATAATCTAATGCACTTAAACAACACTAAAAGCTTGAAAAAGTTGTTTCATTTCAGCTTTAAGTGCTGTAATTGCATCTTCTAAAGAGTCACAATCATCTGTATCAAGTAAATGAGCATCACCAAAATCAGCACTTGACCACAAATAGACAGGTAATCCAATAGTTAAACTTCCTCTCCACTTTTCGTCGTATGTATCAAGCGTAATAAAAAAGTTTCTTGACCCAGTATCTTCGCGTTCCAGAACAAATTTCCCCCACACAGAAAACCCGAAATATTCTCCATTTATTTCGTTATTGTATTCCCAATCAGAGAAATTGGGAAAAGCTGTTTTTGCTTGTTCAATTGCCTCTTGAATTTCAACTT
Source organism: Okeania sp. SIO2F5 (assembly GCF_010692685.1). Lineage (NCBI taxonomy): Bacteria > Bacillati > Cyanobacteriota > Cyanophyceae > Oscillatoriales > Microcoleaceae > Okeania > Okeania sp. SIO2F5. The sequence goes on from NZ_JAAHGU010000102.1 coordinate 15,205, forward strand.
CTGTTAATAACATATTACTGAGATATAAGTGAAATAAGTACTTAGGTAAGGTTGATAGTAGGCAAATGGGGCGCTCACACAGATTATGGCACGGATGCACAGATTAAGTGTAAACGTATGTAATATACCACAAATATCTGTTGTAGGGGCGAATGGCATTCGCCCTTAAAGTTAATTGGGATCGATACCCAATTCCCGCAACCTGGTCTCAAGTTCTGCCAACTTCTGCTCCGCTTTTTCAGCACGTTGTAAAGCTAACTCCTTTTCCAGTTTCTCTTGGTTCGCACGTTCGCCACCAGTAGGAATCACATTTCCCTCAACATCGCACCAACGCAACCAAACATCCTGCTTGCCTTCAAATTCTCCTGACCATAAAGTTAACCCCAACCCGACTTTTTCTAACCAAGTTTCCGTCATTTGCTGATAACCGTTTGCCCTCAACTCATATACTTGCAGCAGAGACTCTCCTAACTTTTGCAATGGATCGAAAACCACATAATACCAGACTCCTATTCGTGCATAACCTGCAAGTTTACTACCCAACTCGTTCCCCACTTTGTTAGAAACTATTTCCACTACCACATCTGGTGCTTTACCAAATTCCCAAGTATAATAGCTGCGGTTTTCTCTTTCTCGCCAGTCCTCAGGTATTGTCACATCTAGACTCAGGAAAACATCAGGCACTAAAGCTGGTTTGTTGACAGCATAAAATACTCCTATATTCGCCGCCGCCAAGAACCGACTACTGCCATCTACACCCAACCATGAATCATATAAACAGGTTGTCAGCAGACGTTGTTGTTTTTCCGATTGAAAATTATCTACTGGAGTATCATCCTCTATGATTAAATGGCTAATATCGGGAGCAGCTATTTCTTCTATTTCTACTGTTGTTTCATCTGTTGTGATTTTAGATATCATATTTAGCTTTCTCCTGGTTTGCACGTTTGACTTCTTTCCGTCAGCGAGCAAGACGGTCGCATTTATATTATACAGCAGATTCCACTAAGTGTGAGATACACCCATCGCGGGCAACATGCCCGCACTACAAACTGGTACAGAGGGTAAGATTTCATAAGTTTTTACTACTCCTATTCTGGGTAATTGTATGTAGTTACCTTGAGTTATTTTAATACTTCCTTCTAAGTAAAAGCTGTCTTTTCTGCCTTTTTTCTTAAATTTAGGAAACCCACATTTAGGAATAGTTAGAAAGTTTTTAAATGCCCTCTCTAAATCCCTTAAGGCTTGTTGAGGGACACATTTAGATACCTCATAGTACCAGGGATTAATTGATTTGACTTCAGCTACTAAACGTTTATGCAAGGTAATTGCGCTGGGGCGTTTTTTAGTTTCTTCGTACTCTCTTATACAAGTTGCTAATCCCCAGTTATAAGCATGACGAGGTACTCCTGCGTGTTTGGCAAGTATTGTTTTTTATTGATTGTTAAGTTTTAACTTAGTTTTAAAGGATTTCATTGTCAGCGAGGGGTTACCTCCTGTCATAAATTAAACACAACGCGATTATATCACAATGTTATTCTCTTTGCTTCATCTGTTGTTAAGTTCCTTAATATTCTTAAGCTTCATATATAATAGATATGAATAAACAACTCCAAATGGACTTATTAAAAAAATTATAAAACGTCGTATTATAAAAAGGTTTTCCTCTTGAATACTATAGGACGATGCTAGAGAAGTAAAAAATACAAACAAAATAAATAAAACTATTGCAATCGGGAACAATAGAAAGAAAAATGCAAAGAATATTGACCACCAATGACCTTTTGTCAACTCCCAACTCCTACTAATTCCATCTAAAGCTGGTAGATATTCTATAAGAGTAGTATGGAGGGAACATAGGAGGCGTAATCCCATATAAAACCCCGGAAAAAATAGTAGTATTATTCCGAACAAAACGATTAAAGAAGTGGTAATTGATATCAAAATTATTTGTAAAAACTTTTTAGCAGTCTGGCTAATTGCTTCTCCTATACCTGAAGTATGGGTAAAATATCCATGAATATATAAAATTTGAGTACCAAGTAATAAAGGATTAATAAAAAAAGGAATAATCAGTAAGATAATATTTATTGGTGGTAAAGATAATCTAGCGCCTACAAGCATCAAAAAACGAAGAGAACCGATAAGTAGAAGTGGAAAATATACAGGCCAAATAGAGTCAAGTGTTTCTCCTAACAGACTGACAGGATCAATTCTTTGAGATTGCATTCTTTTATATCCTTAGTTATTACCATATTTAGAGTAGTCCAGTAGGGTGCGTTACGCTGTCGCTAACGCACCATCCATAAAACAGTATACCACCATCCATAAAACAGGTCTAGTGGATTGAAAAATCTCAAATGGTGCGTTACGACGGATTGCTGAATCTCTTTCATCGTCTAAATTTAAGCCGTCTAACGCACCCTACAAATTTTGCTTAAACAACACTAAAAGTTTGAAAAAGTTGTTTCATTTCAGCTTTAAGTGCCGTAATTGCATCTTCCAAAGAATCACAATCATCTGTATCAAGTAAATGAGCATCACCAAAGTCAGCACTTGACCACAAATAGACAGGTAATCCAATAGTTAAACTTCCTCTCCACTTTTCGTCGTATGTATCAAGCGTAATAAAAAAGTTTCTTGACCCAGTATCTTCGCGTTCCAGAACAAATTTCCCCCACACAGAAAACCCGAAATATTCTCCATTTATTTCGTTATTGTATTCCCAATCAGAGAAATTGGGAAAAGCGGTTTTTGCTTGTTCAATTGCCTCTTGAATTTCAACTTCTGTTAATAACATATTACTAAGATATAAAAGTATTAGAGTTGTTGGGAAATAAAAATTTAAAATGCTCAAAAGGTTTACTGTATAAGCTTTTCAGGCTTAAAATTCCAAAAAAAACTATAAACCTTGACTGATAAGGATTTGAGCCATTTTTTTTGCTTAATTCCCAACAACTCTATTATAGTAGTCCAGTAGTGCGTTAGCGATAGCGTAACGCACCGAAATATTATGGGAGAGACGGTGCGTTAATGAAATGTAACGCACCCTACCACTACCACTGTTATACTCCATCCCCGCGTCTCCGTGTCTCCGCGTCCCCGTGTCTATCGAGAATGAAACTGGGGTAGGGGGGGATACCTTCTGCCTTTCCTGATAATATGCAATATATTAACTGATATATTCATAAGCAACTATGCAAACTACTGACTTTCTGAGTGAGCTAAATTTATCCCAACGCCAAGCAGTACAACATTTTTGCGGACCAATGCTAGTTGTGGCAGGAGCTGGTTCTGGCAAAACTAGAGCGCTCACCTATCGCGTGGCCCATCTAATACGTCATCATCGGGTACATCCAGAAAATATTCTGGCGGTGACATTTACAAATAAAGCTGCGCGGGAAATGAAGGAGCGGATCGAAAAGCTATTTGCTGGGCAACAAGCAGAAGCAAAATATGGTAAACCATTCTCAGCATTAACACTGGAAGAACAGACTAAGTTGCGATCGCAAGTCTATAAAAGTATTACGAAACATTTATGGATGGGAACTTTTCATAGTCTTTGCGCTCGTATTCTGCGGTTTGATATTAATAAATATCAGGATGAAAAAAAACGTCGTTGGGATAAAAATTTTTCTATTTTTGATGAAAGTGATGCTCAAACTTTAATTAAGCAAATTGTTACTAAACAGCTCAATTTAGATGACAAAAGATTTGAACCTCGTTCGGTTAGATATGCTATTGGTAATGCTAAAAATAAGGGAATGTCGCCTCTAGAATATCAAAGGTCGGAGCCAGATTATCGGGGGCGGGTAATTGCTGAAGTTTATGGAATTTATCAAGATAATTTGGCAGCTAATAATGCTCTTGATTTTGACGATTTAATCAGAATACCTGTAGAATTATTTCGGCAAAATGAACAAGTATTGGCTTATTGGCATAAACATTTTAACCATATTTTAGTAGATGAATATCAAGATACGAATCGGACTCAATATAACTTTATTAGGTTTTTAGCAACTAATGGTGAAGACCCTAAATATTTTAATAAATGGGAAAATCGTTCTGTTTTTGTAGTGGGAGATGTAGACCAATCTATTTATTCTTTCCGCATGGCAGATTACACAATTTTGCTAGATTTTCAACATGATTTTGGAGATGGTTTGGCGGATGAAGATACCCGGACAATGATTAAGTTGGAGGAAAATTATCGGTCGCGGGAAAATATTCTGGAAGTGGCAAATAAGTTGATTGAAAATAATACTCAACGTATTGATAAAGTTCTCAAACCAACGAGAGGTTTAGGGGAAGAAATTTATTGTTATGAGGCGGAAAGTGAGTTAGAAGAAGCGGAGTTTGTTTGTAGTAAAATTCAGGAAATTACAGACCAAAACCCAGAGTTAGATTTAGGCAGTTTTGCTGTACTTTATCGGACTAATTCTCAGTCACGCGCTCTGGAAGAAGCTTTGATTCATTATGATATTAAATATGTGATAATTGGCGGATTGAAATTTTATGACCGGAAGGAAATTAAGGATTCTTTGGCTTATTTGCGGGTTATTGCTAATCCTGCTGATACTGTTAGTTTGCTCAGAATTATTAATACTCCGAGAAGAGGTATTGGTAAGGCGACTATTGATACTTTGGTAAATGCTTCTTTGGAGATGGGAATACCTTTGTGGGAAATTATTAATGATGAAACTTCTGTTAATACTTTGGCTGGTCGTTCTGCAAAAGCTGTGAATAAATTTGCTGAGATAATTAAGCATTGGCAAAATGAAGTAGAAAATCTGACGGCGGTCGAAATTGTTGAAGGAATTTTGGAGACTTCTGGTTATATTGAAGAGTTGAAAAAAAAGGGTACGGAAGAAGCAGATAATCGACTGGCAAATTTGGGGGAATTATGTAGTGCTGTTGCTCAGTTTCAAGAGGATAATGAGGATACAAGTTTAGGAGGTTTTTTGGCAAATGCTTCTCTAGCTTCAGATTTAGATAATCTACAAGATGGGCAGGAAGCTGTATCGTTAATGACTTTACATTCGGCTAAAGGTTTGGAATTTTCGGTGGTTTTTATGGTTGGTTTGGAAGAGGGTTTATTACCTCATTTTCGCAGTAAAAATGACCCTTTGTCTTTGGAAGAAGAAAGGCGACTTTGTTATGTAGGAATTACGAGGGCGCAGGAACAATTATTTATTTCTTATGCCACTGAAAGGCGACAGTTTTGGGGAGCGCGAGATGTCGCAGTTCCATCTCAATTTTTGGCTGAGTTACCGGAAGATTTGATTAATACTAATGGGATGAAAAAGGTAATTTATCGTTCCCGTCGTCAAAGCAAAAATACTAAAAATTATACTGTCAAAAAATCGGCAAATAATCAAGGAGAAAATTGGCAAGTAGGCGAGAAGGTGATGCACAAAAGTTTTGGAGTAGGACAGGTAACTAATGTTTTTGGTGGAGGACAAAAACTGAGTTTAGGTATCAAATTTGGTAAAAGTAAAAAAATTATTGACCCTAAAACTGCACCGATGGAAAAGTTGGAATATTGAAGAAGGAGTCAGGAGTCAGGAGAAGAAAGTATTGAAGAAGGAGTCAGGGTGTTGCATAAATGCGCTTGGGATTTTAATAGTTTTGTGGAAGTGGAAGTGGAATGAGCATCTTGCCCGTTCCTGATATTTTCCCTATTCTATTTCTAAATTCCCCGGTCTCACATCCGGATAATGATATTAAATCTGGTAACATTGAAGAAGGAGTCAGGAGTCAGGAGTCAGGAGTCAGGAGAAGAAAGTTTTTTGTTTGCTGGCGCACAACTGCGTTAACGCGGAGCGCAGAACGGAGTTCTATCGCTAATTAAACGAACATGATATTAAACCCATAAGGGAAAAGTCCAGTAGTGGACTATAGCGCTGTATGCAGGCAACAGCTCCGGAAGGCAACAGCTCCGGAAGGGGGAATAAAAAGCTGATAAGATCAAACTTTTAGCTATTGGACAATTCCTACAATTTGTAAATATGCCAGCGCACATTGCTATAGAAACAAAAATCTATTGCAAAGTTTTAGCTGTGTCAGTCCACTACTTAATCTTTTGTTGACAAACAGTCTCTAATATCAAATCCGGGGGAATTGGACATCAAAAAATTATCCAATCGTCATAACTACTAAATCTTTGTGATTCTCTCTCCTCCTGACTCAGTCCTCCTGACTCGGTCTTCCTCGCTTCAAAAGATTTTATACTGATGCTACCGGATTTGATATAACTGATAACTGAATTGACCTTATTTCCTATTCGAGAATAACAGTTATTTGTGGGTATTCAACTAGACACAATATTAAGAACTATATCAAAAGCTTTGACTTTAATATCAAAGTTAAATTAATGATGAGAAACAAATAAATTAATAATGAGAATTTGATTAATAGTATATAAATTGCTTCTAAACTGGCAATAATTAATAACTTATTTGAATGAAAGCTAATATACTTGACTGAGCATTCTGTTATTGCTAGGGTAGTTATATAAACAAAAAATAACCATCAATTATCAATTTATAGAAGTTTGGATCGGATTGTCCACAACTGGAAAATACCCTGTTATGACATTCTTTAATAAACTTCTAATGCTGAAATTTGTGTGATTTTCTTTGTTGTTTCTGGAATAATCGTTCCAAAAAAACTGATAAATCTCACTCGATAGGAGAAGCAAAAGTGCCGACGAAGCTCTTAGATATAGATATCCTTCCTTCTGATTTACGTCAAACGATCGCCAAGCGAGAGTTGTCAGAAGAGCAAAAACTATTCTGGCAGGGAGACTCAGCTCAAGCAGTCTTTATTGTCAAAACTGGGCGACTTAAAATAGTGCGCTACAAAAGTTGTGGAACAATAGTTAGGTTATGTACTGCTACAGCAGGAGATATTTTAGCCGAGACAACACTTTTTTCTAGCAGATATACCAATACAGCGATCGCAGAAACAGCCTCACAAGTAATGGTTTATCCGAAGAAACATTTTTTAGCAGCTTTGCATAGCTATCCCGACCTAGCTCAAGATTTCATGGCAATTTTAGTCAGAAAAAATCAATGCCTACAACACCATCTAGAATTACGGGATATCAAGACTGCCCACGAACGAGTGCTTCAATATTTATGCCAGATAGCTAGACTTTCTAACCAGACATCTGTCAATTTAGATAGACCTCTCAAAGAAATAGCTGCTGAGTTAGGGTTGACCCCAGAAACTCTATCTCGTGCCCTCAAACGCTTAGAAAGAGATGGTCTGATTAGTCGCTCTCAACGTGCGATCGTCCTACATAATTATTCTATTGCTTGATGATAATCAATCCATTCTTGTATTGAAATGAACTTCATATTTAATTAATTTTATGTACTATATGGCAATTAGCACTCAGTGTATTGCTAATACAAAGCTAAAGTCAATTCAGTTAACCTCTGATATCAAATCCGGTTAATACTTAATTATATAGTTGGGAGTAGGGGAGTGGGGGAGTGAGGGAGTAGGGAAGATTGAATATTCAAGTAATTATAGAATTATCAACATATATTATATAACCAGATTCTATATTACAGAGGAACTGCGTTATCAGTACTTTACTGGAATAGGAAGGCAAAATTATCAATCTTCAGGACTTACGCACTGACAATAGATATGGGATTTTGGTGTGTTAGCGGTAACGTAACACACCCTACTAATAGCACTGTAATAGGGAGACAAAATTATCAATCTTTTCGATCACTATTTTCTCAGCCACCAATATAAGGAAAGGGTGCGGACATATCAAAAGCTTAAAACTTAGACAACGCAAAATTCTTCCTTCTTTCTTCTTCTGCTATACAAAAAATCACAAGCAAAAAACATGATACTACAATCTAATGTAATTCCTCAATCATCAAAAATACCAGACCAACCAGAATCTAGGAAACTATTGATATCAAGTAAACAGAATAATTGGCAAGGTATTCTGCTACAACGTCTATACTATTCCGCAGCAGAAAGTAAATTTTCCTTACCTGCTATACCAGAAGAACTACTGATAATTCACTTAGACTATCCTTGTCACATAGAGCGATCGCTAAAAGGAAAATACGACCGGGGGAGAATAGTGCCTGGAGATATAACTGTTGTGCCAAGTGGAGAACTTTCCCAGTGGCATATTCAAGGAAACCCAGACTTGTTATACATATATTTAGCACCTTCGCTCATGGAAAAAGTTGCTAATGAAGTTGTAGAAGTAGACGCCCAGCGAATTGAACTCGTAGACAGATTTACTCTGCGCGATCCATTTATTCGTCAGGTCGGGTTGCTGTTACTAGGGGAACTAGAATCAGGAGGAGTAGCAGGTAGGTTATATGCAGAGTCATTAGCATATTCATTAACAGTTCACTTAGTCCGCGAATATTCCACTATGAGTTTAGAAGTTAATGAGTACCGAGGAGGATTATCAAAATATAGACTTCGCCAAGCAATTGAATATATTAATGAACATTTAGACCGAGATTTAAAACTAACTAGAATTGCTGCTGTAGTTGGTATGAGTCAATATCATTTTTCCCGGTTATTCAAGCAATCAATGGGTATTACTCCCTATCAATATGTGATTCACCAAAGAGTAGAACTGGCAAAAAAATTATTGAAACAGCAAAATATCAGCATTACAGAAATTGCTTTTCAATGTGGTTTTTCTCATCAAAGTCACTTAACTAAAATATTTCATCAACTTACAGGTACTACTCCAAAACAATACAAAAATCAAGTTATATCATGTCCGGTTGAATACTTATAACGACGGAGGAGTCAAGAGTCATTCCTCAGGAGTCAGGAGATAAGAAAGAAGCAATAAGAAAGAATAAAGAGGAGGAAAAGGAGAAAGTTTTTTATCACTAATTATCCGGACATGATATTATTTAAAGTAGATTTGATCGTGAATAAATTTGTACAGTTTCAGAGAGAAAAATTAAATTTTTGTATACATAAAATCACAATAATTGTTAAAAAAAATATATAAAGAACATAATTTATAGTGAGTATTTTTAGATATAGCGTTTCTCAAGTTAATAAGGTACAGTTGTTTTTCTTCTTTTCTACTCCCTACTCCCTACTCCCTAAAATCAATGAATAAAGTATGAGATTTTAGAGTAAAGCAGTCAAATAATATATATAATAAAGGGCAGAATATATGTTATCAAAGAATTCAAGTTATCAAACCGAAATTGAGATGAAAAAAAATCAACAGAATAGCAAACTATCTAGTATTCAAAAGTTAGCTCAGTCAATTAATGACCGACTAAAATCAAAATTGTCTCGTCGTGTAGTGTTATGTGTTTTTACTAGCATTATTGTCATTGAAGCTATTCTTTTAATCCCTTCTCTCAAGAGAAGAGAAAAAGAACTTCTATCTCAAATTAAGCAAATGTCTTCTGGGAAAGTTGCTTGGATTTTAATTACCTATCCTAATGCTTCACATACAGAGCTTGTCAATCATTTATCAGAACTTATGCAACATCATCCTACCATTTTAGGAGGTGCTGTTTATGATACTAACAAACAAAAAGTAGGTACATTTGGTGAGTCTCCAGAATTGTCACTTTCTGAAGTAAATAATTCCAAAAAACTCTTCTTTTCCACCAGTAGTAATGTTTATCGTTATGATGACTTAATTTGGTATGGAAAAGATATGCAAACAGACTATAGTATTATTATTCGCCATGATTGTTCTAATCTAAAACCAGAATTACTGGCTTATATTTCTCGAATTATTGGTTTAGTTATTATCATATCTCTGTTTTTGACAATTACAGTTTGGCTATGTTTAGAACCAATTATAATTAATCCTATTCTACTATTAAGAAGCGATTTGAATCAAGCAGGAGAAGCAATATATAATGATCGAGAACCACCTGCATTTAGCTCAATTTCTCTCCAAAGAGAAGATGAATTAGGAGAAGTAATTAATGCCTTTGAATTAATGTTTATGAAAATTTCTGAGGCGATTAGTGAGCGGAAAAAAGCTGAAGCAGCTTTACAGGAAAGTCTAGAAAAAGTAAAAACTTATTCTCAAGCTCTCAATTATGAATTAGAGCAAGGTCATCAGATGCAAAAAAATTTTCTGCCTGCTCAAATTTCGCAACAAAATGGTTGGGAAATTGCGAGTTTCTTTCAACCAGCTAGACAAGTTGCTGGTGATTTTTATGATGTATTTGAACTTTCTAATCATACCGTAGGATTAGTAATTGCTGATGTTTGTGATAAAGGAGTAGGAGCAGCATTATTTATGAGTTTGTTCCGCAGCTTAATTAGAGTTTTTTCTGGTCAAAATTATTTTGAAGAAATGAATGAGGATTTAGGAAGTGAAAAAGATAAGTTGTATTTAGATAGAGGTCTAGCTACTGAAGATTGCTATCATGCTTTGAAAGCTGTATGTTTGACTAATAATTATATTGCGAAAAATCATGGCGAAGTGGGAATGTTTGCCACACTTTTCTTTGGGGTTTTAGACATAAATAATGGTAAAATTACTTATATTAATGGTGGTCATGAACCACTATTTATTATTAGTGCTACAGGAGAAATCAAGGAGGAGTTAAATTCTACAGGTCCAGCAGTTGGAATGTTGCCCGATATGAAATTTAAAATTGAACAAACTCACTTAGAAGTTGGTGAAATTTTGTTGGGTTACACAGACGGAGTACCAGAAGCTCGTAATGGTAAAGGTGAATTTTTTACCAATGAAAAATTGCGGTTACTTGTGGAGAAAAAAGCAGCTTCGGCGGAAGGTTTACTCAAAGAAATATCTACTAGTGTTTTAAATCATACTGGTAGTGCCACACAGTTTGATGATATTACTTTATTGGCTGTACAACGACAAGTTTAATAACAAGTCTGATAAATATTTGCTACAAATAAATAGGTGATTTTTTAGGAGTCAGGAATCAGAATGAATGGCTTTAATACCAGTTTTTAGGTCAGAAATTCTCTTTTTGTCAAAGGAACATCAGCCAAATTGTATTTTTGACAATTAGCACCCTAGGAGCGCATTAATTATTCTGATGTTTACTTCCCCTCTCAGGAGCAGTAGGAGTGAGTTCCCTCTTAGTAGGGACCTAACTCCCCACACCCCCCCACTCCTAAAAAGGGCGTACTAATAATGTAATTCCCTGACGACCGATAACTGCAACTTCTTCACCAGGTTCAAGAGTCATGCTGTAACCTCTAAAAAGCATAGCAGGCCAATATGTAGCTTTGAATTTAACTCTTCCAGGTTCATCAAAAGTAATCTTTTCATCGACTACACCAACTTGAGGTTTAGAAAACATTTTGAGAGTATTATTACTAAATTTCTGCATTACTATTCTTCCTTTATTCCTTAAATTTGAGTCAGTATTAAATTTTTTAATGCCCCCATAGTTAGAAAATCTTGAAAAGCTTAAATACTTAATTTTCGTCCTTAAAATAGTAGTACATATTACTGATGCAGTTTTCCGGAGGTTATTTAATTTGCAGTTCTAATAATTTTTGTAGATATATAGGGGAACAGGGAATAGAGGAATGTCCGCGTCATATTTGCGTAGTGCTATAAAACTCAGACAACGCAAAATTTTTCCTTCTTCCCTCTTCCCTCTTCCCTCTTCCCTCTTCCCTATTCCTTAACTTAAGAATGAGGTTAGCCAAACAAAACCAAAGAACAATTTAACTCTTTCAAAACCTCAATGGTTCTGTTTCATTGTCGCCAGAGAAAAATATTGAGGAGTACAAGTTTGGCCATGTTATCAAGTATTTCATGGTTTTTTCCCGAAATTATCACTCTTAAACAGAAAAAATTGTTACGGAGTCAGTCGCGATCGCA